>JAFVPG010000321.1 GCA_017505415.1 Lentisphaeria bacterium
ATCCGTCCGGCAAAAAACATAGGATAAACCGCCCCCGCTTTCTCTCATCTGACATTTTCACAAAATTCCGGACAATACCCAAAAATAAATCCGATAAAATAAAAAATATATATTAATTGAACAGAAAAGAGAAGGAAAATTTATGAAAAAGACATTCACTCTGATTGAACTTCTGGTCGTAATCGCTATCATTGCAATTCTTGCAGGTATGCTTCTTCCCGCATTGGGCAAAGCCCGTGAACGTGCGGTAATGACAAAATGCCTGAGCAATTTGAAACAAAACTACAATGCAGTCCTGCTCTATTCATTAGACAGTGATGACAATATCGCAGTGTACAGCAAAAATAATCCCGGAATATATAAGACGACAGGCAGAGACGGCTCTTACGCCTTGTTCCGTTTATATAGATACGGATATCTGGTAAACAGCGAAAAAAAAACAAAATCAACTATAATGTGCCCGAGAGATGTTCTTGAAGGAACAAGCTGGTCTTCCAATTATCATATGCACGGTTTCAGCGGATACGGCATAGAATATTCCAGCGGCAATGTATGGACCGGCGTACCGGGCGAAATATCCCCGTACAAAATCGGAAAACTTGAAAATCCGGCGTCAAAAATTTTGTTCTCCTGCAAATTGGAAAACAGCACTTATAAACGGGAAATGCTGCACGGGTATGATGTGCCTTATGCAACTTTCAGCGGGTCCGCAGGAGTTATAAAAACAAAACAGGACTTTTATGATTGGGTAGGAGAACGCTCATCAGGAGCAAGTATCGGACTGCACGGCGGGACTTTGCGTACAGCATTTTCAAAACTTGAAGCATATTTGAAATAAAGGAGAAAATATGAAAAAAATATTAATGCTGACAACATTCCTTGCAATTTACTGTGCCTTCGGGACTGATATTGCAGAACTGCGTAAATCTATGCCGGATAACAAAATTCACGGCTATTATGCATGGGCAGGTGAAAACGGAATACTTAAAGTCAATATAAAAAATTTCCGCAATCCGGAATGGAAAAAGAACTTTTGGGCAAACCACAAAAAACTCGTTGAAGAAGGAAAACGGAAATACCTCATTTTTGAAATCGTTTTTGACCGAAATGTGAAAAGAAAACGCCTGCCTGCTGCCGCAGATGTTGAAGAACAATTCAAAATTATATTTGAAAGTACACCTGACGCACCGGCTTATCCCGAACTTGTTTATGCCATCGTCCCGTCAGAAGAACATGTCACCGCTGACATACCCGTACTCAATTATATTTATGACCATGTCAAATCAAAATATAAAGTGCCTGTTTTTCAATGGCTTTCCGAACCACTGCCGCCGGTATTGACACTCAAAGCTGACGGATGGATTTTTGACGCTTACGGCAAAAGAGGAGGCAATTTTTATCGGCATACTCAAAAATTCGTCCTGACAGGGACTCCCGTTTTTCCGATCCTCTGGGGTGCTGAAGCAGGAATGGACGGTTATTACAAAAACGGCTGGGACGCCATTAAGAAAAATGCAGAAGAAAAATTCCCTTACTGTCAGGATTTGAATATTCCGGTTTTACTTTTCTCTGTCTGCAAAAAACACGGCAGTGTAAACTGCTACATGAGCAATAAAGCTCCGTTCCCGGAAATGCGCAAATTCTTTACTGCCATGTTTGCCAAAAAATTTCCCCCTGTAAAAATCGCTCATCCTGATAATACATTTGTCTTTTCTGCTGACGGGACTTTCAATTACAAGCAAAACTTCAATGCATTTGATTTTGTCGATAGGACATCAGTTAAAAATACGAACAATCTGCAAGTGACCAAAGATGGTTTGCAATTCAAATCAACAGCCTTGGTTGAATACTTTTTCAATACTCCTGACAAAACAAAAAAACTGGATGTAATTTTTGAATTTGACGGAAATTTGACTGCGGCAATCTCTTTTGACGGCAAAAAATATAAATCAATCAAAGCTGTAAACAGCAAAAAAGTTTCATTCAATATCGAAAATTCAGACAGCTTTTATCTCCGTATAAGCTCAAATAATGCACTTTTAAAAACTATGGATTTGACTATTTCAGGCGAACCTGCAAAAGAAAAATGTCTGACATTGAAATCTGACGAAAACGGAAAATATTTTTTCAGAGAAAAACTGGAACAGAATCTCTTTCTCGGAACTGTAAAAACTGATTCCGACATGAAAAATCTCAGAATAAGTACCGGAAATATCAGAATTTACGGCAAACAAGGCTCTGCAACATCATGGATTGCTTCACAGAAAATCGTATTTAAAGATAAGCCTGTCAAAGAAATAACTTTGCAAGTCCCATGCACTTCTGACAAGCGCAACTGGAATTCAACTGTTGCTTTCGGCATATCTGCTGATGGGAAAAATCCTGTTTGGCAGGAAGGCGACCACGCAAAAAGAAAACAGACAATAGTTGCAGTATTGAAATCAGAAAAACCGCTGACGCACTGCTATTTGCACTTCAAACTGTCCAACAGCAGCGGCATTTATCGCAAAAACGTCTCCCCCGCCGGATTCTCCGGTTATATATTAAACGCAAATTAAAACGAAAGGATAAAAAAATGAAATTAACCAAAACTCTCCTCAGCTTATCTGTTTTTCTCGGATTTGCAACTGTATTTGCAGCAGAAAATACAGAACCAGCACAACCGCAGCCATTAACACTTAAAGCAGTAAATGGTGTATATTCTTATCAGGAAAAATTGCAGAAACCGGAAGATTTTATAAAAAATCTCCACAAAGCCACCCCGAAACAGCCCCTTATCGTGCAAAAAGGCGCAATCAAACTGCAAGGAAGAAAAGGCGGAGCAATCAAATATGAAGCCGTACAAAAGGTGATTTTCGATGGCGGCAAAGTCAAAAATATAAAACTTCAACTCAATGGCTTCGCTGATAAAACAAACTGGGCATGTTATTTTATGGCAGGAATTTCCGTCGACGGAAAAACTGTTAAAATGATTACTTCTGACCCGAAGAAAAAAGGGCAGACTGTCACGGCAGAACTCAATGTCCCCGAAGGCACTGCTGAATGTTATTTGCACTTCACTCTCGGCAACAGCAGCGGCGTTTTCCGTAAAGGCGTTGCCCCCGCAAGCATGTCTGGTTATAAATTGACTGCAAAATAATTTTTCTATCTCACGGAACAAAAATGAAGAAATATATTTTTTTACTCACAGTAGTATTTTCGGCTCTTTTTTCGGGATGCTCCATCAATAAAAAGCATATTGAACAGCCGAAAATCAAAACTCTTGCCGTTGGTTTTTACGGAGCTTTGCGCGATTGCAATGAACTTGAAAAGACAGGACTTTTTGATATTACCAGAAATTCCGTCAGCGGCGCATTGGTATGCGGTCATCTTTTTTATCAGAAAGCATATTACTGGCTGAATACTCACAGAACTGTTGCAGACCATGAGCGGGAACTGCTTTTCTCGCTGGCTCAAAAGCCGCAGCTGATGATTATGACAAACCGCCCCGCATGGTCGACATACCCGAAAACTGTACAGGATAAAATCATTCAGAATATCGAAAACGGCATGGTGCTCTCAATTTTTGCACCCGAAAAAAAACTGTATGAAAAATTGAGTAAAAAATGGCGTAAAATTTCTCACGTTTTTAATTTTCAAAAATATGATGAAAAAGACAAATTCAAATTTGATGTCTATGAATACGGCAAAGGAAAAATCATAATTCAGCCCGGATATGTTGATAACCGATTCGGATTTTTCATCCCGAATCACAGTCAGGGCGTCATTAATTATGTTGCCGTACGCTATGCAGAATTACTGCGCTCCGTTATAAAAGGCAGCAGCAAAACGGTTAAATCAAAACAATATATCACTGATATTAACGGAAAGTTTTTTGAAAATAACGATAATTTGCCCGAAGGAAAATATTTTTCCATTACAGAAAATTATAATGAAAACGGCAACATTGCAAGTAAACAGGGAAGAGTTTTTGAAAAAAAATATGCTCAGGGAATAGATAATATAAAACTTCTGTCTGCAAATGAAGCATTGCCGGGACAAAAAATCCGAATCGCCGCCGCATATAGAAACAACTCCCGAAACGGCAGGATAACTGCCTGTATCCGTGATACTTATGACCGTATTATAATAGAGAAGAAGTTTAAAAATACGCCTGATAAAATCGAATTGGATTTCCCGGCAGCGTCAATTACTCCTGTCAATTTTATTGATGTTTGCTATTTTGACAACAATGGCAATCTTATAAATAAAGCGTCTCTTGAAATAACCATCCCGTATAATCCGGAAAAACAGGATTTTTATTTTATTACCTGGAACGGCAGTATCGGAGATTCAGCAAGACACAAAGAATATTTCAACGCACTGAAAAAAGCCGGATTCGACGCATTTTCAAATATGAATGTCAGTCCGAAAAGCATTCGCAATACTGCACTTGCCAATATGCGGCCCATTCCTTACACTGCGGCATTTCATCAGAGCAAAATAAAAAATCTGCTTGACCCGAAAATCGCAGAAGAAAAAAACAAAACTGCTGTTCTTGCCGCCGAACTCGGGAAAAAATACGGAGCTTTGGCTCACTCCATCGGGGATGAAAATTATGTCTCGTCATTTGCACCCGACGGCAGGTTCTGCAATACTCCGCAAGCGTGGCAGGAATTCCGTAAATTTTTGCAGAAAGAATATAAATCTCTTGCAGATTTAAATTCCGCATGGAACAAAAAATATAAAAGTTGGGATGAAATCCGATTCGCCACGGAAGCAGAGATGTTTTCTTATGAATATCCCGCCTGTTGGAGAGATTACAGAAACTTCGTATCGTATCTTTTCATTCAGCGTCAACGGGAAATCAGAGATGCGGTCAAAAAAATCGACCCCGCAGTTTATGTCGGCTTTGAAGGTGCGGAACAATATTCCAGTTATGACGGTTACAACTGGTATGACTATACAAAATCTTTTGATATGAATAACGTTTATGCACGCTCTTTCAATGACAAAATGCTGCCGAACAAAATATTTAACGGTTATGCAATGCGTTCTTTTGCAGCAAAGAACAATTTGACGGGCTTGTGGATGAACGGAGTAGATTATCCTGACGGTATGCGCATTGTGCCGTGGGAAACGCTTTTTTCCGGCATGAACAGTATCTGGTGGTGGCATTCCACTATTATCGAAGTCGAAAATTCTCCTTTAGATTTCAACCTCAAAGAGAATAAAATCTTTTCCGCCGCCGCCAATGAAATCAGAAAAATCAAAAACGGACCGGCAACAATTTTAAGAAATGCGGAGCCTGAAAAACCTTTGATTGCAATTTATTATTCAACTGATAATTTTCATGCTTCAACTCTCTCTGCCAATCTCGGTAATCATGTCAACAGCATGGGATG
>JAFVPG010000322.1 GCA_017505415.1 Lentisphaeria bacterium
CACTTGCGGCCGGTGGGGAACCCGCCGCCGCCGCGCCCGCGCAAGCCGGAATCAAGCACTTCCTGAACAACATCTCCTGGAGCCATGCTTAACGCCCGCTCCAAACCTTTATAACCGCCATTGGCAACATAGTCTTCATAGGATACAGGATCCACATGTCCTGCCAGAGCAAGCACTTTCACCAATTCCAGTTTCCGGCGGCCTTCCGGGATCACAAAACGCCCGGTCTCCCCCAGTGCCAGAATATTTTCCACATCAGCAGGTTTGACATGAGAGTAGTAAATACTCCCCTGATCATCCGTCAGCACTTCCACCAGCGGCTCCGCATAACAGTGCCCGATACAGCCGGTTCCCTCCACGGGGATATCTTTTACAGTATTCTGGAACGCTTCCAGCACAGCCCCGGCATTGGCGGCGATACCGCAGGAAGCAGTCCCCACCCGGATTTTTACGATCTTGCTCATTTTGCGGCATACTCCTTCAGGATTTTTGTAAGAGATTTGCGGTCAAGTTTTCCGTAAACACGACCGTTGATACTCATAACGGGGGCGAGGCTGCAGCAGCCGAGACATGCGACAGTTTCGAGAGAAAAAAGACCGTCGGCATCGGTTTCTCCGGGTTTGATACCGAGAATATCAGATACCCATTGCTGAACCTGAGCAGAACCTTTGATATGGCATGCAGTACCATCGCAGACTGCGATTTTGTATTTACCGGGTTTGACACGTTTGAATTGAGCATAGAAAGAGAGAACGCCTTCAACTTCGACGGGGGCGATATTGAAATATCTGCCGACGGCTTCAATGGCTTCATCAGAGACGTAACCTTCCTGACTCTGAACAGCCTGAAGACCTTTAATAAGGTTGCTTGGGACATTCTCGATATTTTTGAGAAAATCAAATTTATCGGACATTTTTTATTCCTCCTTAAAAGAATGTTTAAAAATAATCTCTGTAATATACAGCTGAAAATAATAAATTCAAGTCGCAAATGAAAAATGCAGCAATAACAAATTGCCGTGCTGATTGTAAAACTCAAAAAAGGCAGACGTTTGAGAAAGAAAAATGATCAGAGGATAATTTACGGTATAATAAATATGTGCATAAAATTCCGCATAATTCTTCAATTCTTCATTTTTAATTTTTCATTCTTAATTCTTTTTCTTGTATTTCTGCAGCTCATACTTTCAGCGTATTTGCCGCATTCTCATATTTTTTTACTGTATACACTTTCAGGGGTGGTATTTTTTCCATTACGTCTTTCTGTTATGAAATGTCGATGAGATTTATATTCTCATTGCAAAGACAAGATCAACTTTTGTAATCTGTCACGCATAATATCATATTGTAAGGGGGGAATTTTATAATTTTTGCTCTGATTGCCTTGAGGGTTATAGATGTCAAAAACATCCAGCATTTTTTTCAATTCTGCTTCAGCTTTTTTGCTGGCGATGGTATTTGGAGAATTTTTAATCATATCTTTCAAAGTTTCAATATAACGCAAATCAGCCACTCCCGCTGCTGCTGCAATAAATTTTAATGTCGGAACCGGTTTGTCGGCAGTTGGGAAAACATACGCTGCATTAAGCAGAGAAAGTTGTCCGGAAACAGCAAAATCTTTGAATGGTTCCCATTCCGCACCCAGATAATATAAAGCCCATGGAATATTGCCGTCAAAACCGGATTTTTCCAGATACCATCCGAAAGCCATACGATTAATCTGATTGAAATTATTGTTCATATAGGCATAATAAAGACGTTTTAATCCGGCAGGCGGATTATCAAGCAACGGATTAGTCGAAGTTGTCATAGACAAATAATTCATTGCAACTGCATCCATATCTTTCAATTTTGAACGTACACTTTCCAGGATACAGGCAACAACAGTTGAGCCTCCGGCTTTTTTTGCTGCGGCAAAAATAGTATCATTACGCTGAATATCAACTTGAGTATGCGGTTCATCAGAACCATAAATATAACACTCCTTAAAACCGAGTTTATGTGCAGTTTTAACTGTATTGGAGAGACGTTGTGTCAATAATTCTTTTTTCTGATTCAATAAATCAGCATTTTTTTGAGTAAAAAGAACCGGAGTAATAAAATGCTCTGCTCCGGTCAGAGCAATACGCTTCAAGCCTCCATCAAAACATAATTTAAGAATTTTTTCAGTGTATTGGGGATTAAATGCACCATTGCGGTAAACCGGCTGGATCAGGAAATTGAAACCGAGATCTGTCAGCAGACGGACAGAAGCTGTAAAACTTTTTTCATTTTCACGTCCGTTATAGAATACTGCCCCCGGAGTCCCGATTGCAGGAGATTTCGGGTCAAACAATACCATATGAGAGAAAAAACCGACATATTTTTTTGTTTGTTGTAGATTGAACGGCAGAACCTCAACTGTCATATCAAGCTCTGATGCAGGATTTGTTTCAGGAGCAATGGTTATTTTTCCTGTATAAAATCCCGGTTTCTGCTGCGGAGAAATCCGTGTACACACGATAATGTCCCGTGAAGTATTGGAGGAAATTTCAGGAATAAATCTTTCTGCCTCCGCATATTTTTTCAGGTAACCTTTAAATGGAATGCGCAAATCCGTAGCTAAAATATCCGCCTGATGATTTTTTCCCCACGGCTGAAGGATTCTCACATCAATATTTGAGTCAGGAATAATATTTCCTTTATTATCTTTGAAGGATGTCCATGTAATCTTCACATTTTTCAAATTCTGTCCGGCAAAAATACGGAAACGGGCAAATGCTGTTTCATCTCCTGCACCACGGACAGACAATTTTGAGCTGATATTTGCCGGGTCCGGAAGATTTTCATGGGATACCGGATCCAGAAGCGGCACAGCAGCAAACAGACAGCCGTATTTGCTGCGCTCCTGCGGAAAAGCAAAATTCAAACGCTGAAAATTTTTTATCTGCGCCTTAACCACCGAAGTAAAGGCAACAGCTTCACTGTAATATTCAGCAAAGGCATTTTCTGAAACTTTTTTATTATCTGTCAATTGGCTTATTATCCATGAGGGAATAGCAGTAATGCTCCGTATTTCAGTCAAAGTACGATTTAAAGATACAGATTCTGTACGTTCAGGCAGCGGATTTTTTTTTAATAATGCGGCCATCTCTTTTTCAGAATTTTCAAAAACTTTCTGTAAAACTTTTCCTGTATCTGAAAACAGCAAAATCCCCATATCACGCGGACTGCTGAAAGCTTCTCCTGTCGCTTTCCATGAGGAATAACGTTCATCTCTGACTGCTGCCGGCTGGTGACGGCAGACATTGATATTCCATACATCCGGATTTAATTCGCAACCGGCTTCATTATAAATCTGCCAGAGTTTTTCACGTGGAATCGCCAATTCTCCAGTCCAGCCATCTTGTGTCCGGCGTACTGAATATTTTAAAGGCAATCCTGTCGGAACGTTGTTAAAAAGAACAGCATAAGACCCGGCAGCATTAAGTCCGATTTGCACAATCTTTTCCCGTTTGCCTGTTGCGTCGATAAAAAGTTCCACAGCTTCATCGCCGAAAATCATTTTATCATTAACAGGTCTTTTCTCTGCTTTGATATGATTCGGCTGAGCTGATTTACATTCAAAGGCAAAAAAGAAATTGTTGTTTTTCTGAAATGTGTAAAATGAAGTTTGAGATTTGACCGGGACAGACAATTTTCTGTCACAAACTGTACGGACAAAATTTGTGTTCACATTTTTTGTATTTTTCCATACGGGCTCATTCAGGAATCCGTCAATTTGCGGAGTTTCAAATTGTTCTGCTGCCGGAACTTTTATGATTGCTGCATCACGTGAATTTTGTTTATCTCCCGGAACACAAGGCTTGAAAACATGTCCGGTTACCCAGTATTTTTTATTGTAACTGTAAGAAAGAAACATGATGCGAACATAAGCAGCATTGGAGGGAATTTCATCTTTTTCAATGGAATCTTTATTTCTCTGCGGGACAAGATTACTGCTGATTAATGTCCAATCCTTCGGTCCGATATTATTGGTAAAAATGCGTTTTGAAAGATAACCATTATATGTTATCAGTTTTTTGTTTTTATCGTAAAACATGCGCCCGAATGTGATACCGAAACCTTTTGCTGTTTTCCCTTCTGTTTTCAGCCAAACTTTCTGAATATGCGGAATGGCAGGATTAACAGGAATAAAATCAGAAAGAAAATAACGGGAATAATCGGAAACTGCGGCTTTACTGTAATCAACCATCAGACTTTTTTTCAACCCCGATTCAGGTGGAACTTCCTCTGTAATTTTCAGCTTGATAGTGGCAGAAAGCGGAAACATCCATTTTGAAGGAACTTTTTCACTTCCTGTCTGATCGTGTGAATAATCTCCGTTAAAATCAAATAAATTACTTTGAGCTGCATGCAATATACTGGAAATGCAGATAAAAATTAATGAAAAAACAAGTATCTTTTTCATATAAAATAATTCCTGTTTTATAATGCAACTGATGTCATATCGTCAGCAAATCCATAAGCGAAATTCGGAGCTCCGACAGCATCGTTATTGGCGGCAAACTGTTTATCGGAAATTGCTTCTGCATGACCGTCAATGAATGCGGTATTGGCACGCTTGTTATGACGGAAATGAACAGACTGCTGGGTTGAAGTAGTTCCCCATATTCCAACACTCTGAAGTTTTCCATCAGAACTAATACTGTCTGACAGAATAAACTGACGCTCCGGCATAGCTACTTTTTTAGCGTTAATAAAACAATTAGGGCCGGCAATTGACAACCAGTAAGCTGTCGGTACAATTTGAACACCGCCGTAACCTCCGGGAGTGCCGAAACTGTACAACGCCCAATTTGTTATGTTGAAACCTGCCGAAGGACAACGGGTGATTTCTGCTGTTTTGCCGACTGCAATATAGCCCTGTGCCAGTTGAGGATATGTAGGCCAGGTGCTTCTGGCATCAGAATAAATTGCCCCCCAACCCATCTGAGAGGTATTGGCCATAAGTTGCAGTGCGATCATCCCATTGAAGTCGTCCATATAGAGCAGAATACCGGTAGTACACTGTCTTTGGCGTGCAAGACATGAAATGGAACGGGCCCGATCTCTGGCTTTGTTCAATGCCGGCAGCAGCATACCGGCAAGAATTGCAATAACGGCAATAACAACCAGAAGTTCTATAAGAGTGAATTTCTGATGTTTCCATGAAAATGTACGATTCATGTTTTTCATTTAGACCTCTTTTCTTTTTATATGAGTTTATATTGCTGCCGGCATGCTTTCCAGTAAGCCGCCTGCAGGTAGTGAAGACCATAATTGGAAAATTTATTATAATCAGACTGCATTATTAATTTTTTCAATATTTCAAGTTGAAGTTCTGACAGGGTGAATCCGGGTGCCATCATCTGCACCAATGCAGCTTCACCGCCTTCACGCTGACACATTAAAACAGGCAGATAATTTTCCCACATGGGAGCGGGATAGTCCACTATTTTGCCCAATGGGCGTTTGCGCCAGTCAGGACAGAGCATTGTCAAATCATATTTTCCGTAATCTTCCAGTGTTTTCATTGCATTATATGTTGCACGTTCAGCTGCATGATTCATCGCTTTTTTATACAATTCAACGATTTCGGGGTTCTCATCATCAGCTTCGACTAACAGTTCCAGAGAACACTGCATCTGCAGCAGAGCATAAGCAAGATAAGGTCTGCACCAAAGCTGGACTGATTGTTCTGCGGCTCTTCGGGCATATTTCAAATATTGTTCCCGCCAATGTTCATCGTTTGATATTTTCCATGCTGCGGCATAAATCATCGGCAAACGTGCGGCTTCATGAGGATCGTTTTCCCACATTTTGCAGACAGTTACAGGACACGGAACTCCATCCTGCCGCAAAAAAGTATTATTATTTTCCGGAATAACTGTTCTCTCCATAAATGCTGCAATATCAGTCAGAATTTTGCATATTTTTGTCTTTTGAGACTTATCGCATAATGGCGAAAAGAAAAATTTCCACAAACCATACACATAGTGAGTATATTGATCGCGTGAACTGTTGATATATATGGATTTGCGATCTTCCAGACAGACACTTCGGGCAATAAATCCGGGAGTACCATGAACTTCTGCACACAATACCATGCCTTTGAAAACTGCATTGGCATGTTCTTTCAGAAATTCCTCCTCTGTTACGGCATAACGGTCACAGATCATTGACAGTACAGTTCCCGCTGTTATCATGCTGTCTTCCATACCTGTTCCCCAGCCGCATGGATTGGGATATTGACGTTTAACTTCTTCTGCTGTCGGCAGATGTGCCAGTTCGTACCCCGGCTCGTAACTCGACAGCCAATCATAAAATAAATTGGTCTCGGGACGGAAGAAGCGTTTCCATGCAGTTGTCCATGCCAAATTTATTTTTTCACGCACAGAATCAAATTCAAGTGTGGTTATCATTATTTTTTCTCCATAATATGGTTAAAGAATGCATTATACCATATTATAACCACATAATAAATAAATGTCAAATTTAAAAGTAAAAAAAGTTGTTTTTTTTATTAGTCTATGTTTAATGCAGAGTTTTTTTCACGATAAACACATCAGTTGAATTTGTTATAATCGTTCTGAAGTACGTTATCGAAATATGAATTTATCTGCGATGCAGTCATGCGGCGGAATTTAAGCATCCTGACCATAGACATTCCTATCGGCATACGATTTTCCAGACGGAGTGACAATATTTCCCGCAAAGGTTCAATGAAATCATCATACAGACGATAATGACAAATGAGTTTTGAATTGAAATCTTCATCTCTTATATTTACGTCTCCGACGCAGCCGATGACCTTTAATGCCTTAAATCTTTCTGTATTTTTGAATCGCTCAAAAAGTTTGTATGCAAATATATTGTTATCAGTAATAATAGAATCAGGAAAAAAATCTGAATTTTCCAGCTGTTGAGTGAAATCATTTATAATAGGTTCATAATCAATTCCCTGTATTGATGTTTCAAACACACGTTTTTTGTCTGAAGGCAATCCTGCGGCAACTTCTTTTAATGCCATATTACGGTAACGCACAATACGATGTGGCATTTTTCTGGTAAAAAAAGCTGTTTTATTCATACCGCTTTGCAAAACTTCTTCTGCCAATGCCCGCATGGAGCCGTATTCGTCAAAGCAGACAATATCAATCGGAATATCCGTAAATTCATGATCAACGGCAATAACCGGGATTCCATATTTAAGATATTTGGCATACATATCCCGGTTGTCTGAATCGTCCAGCTCCACAGCCGGAGTAACTATCATTGCCGCCAAATCATTATGTTTTACAGAAGCCATGCAATTCTGTTCAGCCTGCAAGTCAAAAGGATGTACTTTTTTCATGATAATATCATATTTTGCCTTGCCGATTCCGAGTTCGACTCCGCGCCGCAGCATCTCTATACCAACAGGATTCTGGCAGACAGTCAACAATATCCTGAGGTTGGCAGAATTATGTCGATCGCATACAAATGTTCCTTTACTTCTTATTCGTATTATCAACCCTTCTTCAGCCAGCATCCGTAAACTTACCCGGATGACATCTTTACTGACGCCGAATCTGGCTGCAAATTCTTCATCTGACGGGAAAGGAATTTCCGGCTGAAATTTTCCTGAAATAATTTCATTTCTGAGAATATGTACAACTTGAAGATAAAATGGTACATTTTTATTGAGAGCCATGATAATTCCTTAATTTTATATAGTTTTTTATCAGATTGTGATATTCTTCGTATCACATTGAAAGAGTATTATTTATTCAATTTGGAATAAAGAAATACGAACGTTCTTTTACAATAGCATTTTTTAGTAAAAATTCAACTTATTATCGGTAATAATCTGATATTTTTGACTGATTAAATTTTTTATTTATATTGAATTGGTAATTATAATTTTTTTAAAAATTTATATTATAGCATTTAAGTATAAAGAGTGTCTGCCTCCGGAGTAGAAGGTCGTGGGGGCGAATCCCGCCGGGTGTACCATTTTTTTGTTGTTTCTATATAAAAAATAAAGGTCAGATGCACTTTTGGCAAGTATCTTTATCTTTCACAAAATTTAGGACATTAACAATTTTTTTATAAATTATTGAAAATTTGGCTTGACATTTTGGTTTTAGGTGATATTTTAATTTAAGTTTAACGATAAACCTATGGGTTTTTATGCATAAATGAAATATATTTTTTTATTGAAGAGGTGTTTTTATGTTAAAAAAATTTTTAATCATTTTTCTTTGTTTCACATTTGTGTTAGTATTAGCAAAAACAACAGAAAATTCCCAGAAAACAACATTTCAGGCACCAGCTCTTTCCAATTCTCAATCATGGACTATGGTTGTTGTTCCGGATATTCAAACTTATATTAAACAAATAGAAAATCATGGTATTCTTGATATGATGTTTGCATGGATGGTGCGGCAAAAAAAAGTAATGAATATCCGTCAGGTTCTTTTTACTGGAGATTTGGTCTACTATAATGACATGGGAGGAACCATAGAAAAAGATGGAATATTAGGCAAAAAAAATGATCTTATTTCGAAGGAACAATATAAAGCAGTCTCAAGATTGATGGAAAGACTTGACGGACATCTTCCTTACGTCTTGTGTACCGGCAATCATGACTATGGAATTACATGCGCTCAAAACAGGAATACCTGGTTTAATGAATTTTTCCCAACTGACAGAAATCCATGCACGAGAGAGCAGCTTTTTGCCTGTGATCATAATGCATTTGGTATCAATACATTAGAAAATTCAGCTTATGAATTTCAGGAACCGCCCCCTAATAATCGTAAGTTTTTGGTAATAACTTTGCAGTTTGCGCCTACTGATGCTAATCTTAAATGGGCAAGATCAGTTGCTGACGACCCAAGATTTGCTAATCATTTTGGAATATTATTGACACATTCTTATATGCGGGCCAATGGAGAACGTATCCAAAGCGAAGATTTTATATTAAATCAGAAAGGCGGCAATGCCGGAGAGCAAATTTTTCAAAAATTGGTTTATCCGTCAAAAAATATTCGCATGGTTGTTTGCGGACATGTTTGCAGACCCGATAACTGGGAAGCATCTGTTGGTTTTTCTACAGCAAAAAACAGCAGCGGAAAAACTGTTGCACAAATGGTATTCAATACACAGGCAATCGGTGGAGGATACAGTGGCAATGGGGGAGATGGCTGGTTAAGACTGCTGGAATTCATGCCTGATAAAAAAACTATCAAAGCAACTACATTTTCCCCGTTTTTTGCCAGTTCTCCTTCAACCAGATATTTAGCGTGGAAAAGAGATGCCCGCAATCAATTTACTTTTGAATTGGAGTAAGAATAAAATCATAAAAAAATAAACATTGAAATCAAATTGCTTCAACATAATGAAATAAATTAACAAAACCGGAAATAATTATGAGCAGAGATGATAACATTATAAAATATGATAATGCAATGGGATTTGCAGATGAAGTATTTGATGGAATGGATTGGTATTCTGTTGATTCTCCAAATGTTGAATTAAACGGACTCTATTGGCGGAAATCCGGAGAAGGATTCAGAAGAATTCCCATGGAGGCAAAAATTTCCGAAGGAGTTGATTCCATTGCCTGGAATACCGCCGGGGTAATGCTTCGCTTTAAAACAAACAGTCCTGATATAAATGTAAATGTTAAATTAAGAAATACTTTCCGCATGTATCACATGGCTCATACAGGAATTATGGGATTTGATATTTATGTCGGCAGCGGTTCTTCCAAATTTTATGCAGGAGGTACCAGATTTGACTTTAATCAAGATGAATATAATGTAAAAGTAAATCGCCCCTTTTCTGAACAGAAAATGCGTGAATTTACTCTTCATTTTCCATTATATTCAGGAGTGGAATATTTCCGGCTCGGCATAACAAAAGGATCTGTTTTAGAACGGCCTTCAGCCTGGGTGGATTCGCGTCCTGTAGTTGTTTACGGCACGTCCATTCAGCAGGGAGGATGTGCATCCCGTCCCGGTATGTGTCACACCAATCAAATGAGCAGATTATTGAACAGACCATTTATAAATCTTGCATTTTCAGGCAGCGCAAAAGGTGAGCCGCAGATGGCGGAGCTTATCGCTCAAATCAAGAATCCTGCCATGTATATACTTGACTATGATGCAAATGCATTGTGTGACGGATTAGAAGAAACATTACCGGTATTTATAGATATTTTACGTAAATCGCATTTTGAGACTCCGATTCTTCTTGTGTCAAAAGTACCTTATGTGGAAGACTTTTTGGATGAACCGGAATATAGTGAGGAGCGTTTGCGTTATACAACTATTCATCTGAATGAATTAAAACGGCGACGTGATTCGGGAGATAAAAATATTCATTTTCTTGATGGTTTTTCACTTTATGGAAATGACCCGTCTGAATGTGCTGTTGATGGTTGCCATTCAACAGATTTAGGTTTTTATATGCTGTCCGGAAAAATGGCACCTGTCATTGAGAGAATTTTAACAAAGTAGGTAATTTGATTAAATATACAAAATGAATCTTGACATTAGTATTTTGTGTATTATATTACAGGTATAGTTTAACGATAAACCTGAAGGAACTTTTGTATGAAAAGAACAACTATTCGTGATATTGCCAATCATTGCGGCGTCAGTCCTACTATTGTTTCTGCCGTTCTGAATAATCCATGGCGTGCCAGATGCTCTCAAGAAAAAATTAAATTGATACAAAAAACAGCCAAAGAACTTCATTATTCTCCGAATGCTTTAGCTCAAGCGATGGTATCTAAACGAGTCCCTGTTGTGGCTTTAATGCTTTTATCGGGAGGTCATAACAGAATTTATAGAGATGCTTATTTTTCTGAAGATGCTCCCCGGTTTGTATACACCATGCAGGGGCATAAAATTGAAGTTCTGCTGGTTTTTTATCGTGATGAGCAGGAACAAATAGAAAGATTTGAATCTTTGTTGAAAAAAGGACTGATAGGGGGGGTGGCAAGCAATATTATTCCATTTTCACATAAAGTATTTCTTACCGTACTTAAAGATTCAAAAATTCCTTACGTAATATTCGGACACACGACAACTCCGGGATTATGTGTATATTCTAAAAAAAGATATTCTTTTGTTGCAGATGCACATAAACATTTCGGTACAAAAAAATGTTATTTATTAACGGAGCAGGATGATAAGCAAATGCTGTATCCGTATGAAGATAATGATGATTATGATCAATTTGATTATGAACCTGTTGCAGCAGTTGATGAAATAACAAATGACCCGCAAAATCTGATTCTTATTTTAGGTGCAGAATACTATTTGCGTTCCAAAAGAAAATTCACGAATCCTTTTATTATTGAAAGAATCAATTATAAATATTTGATTCCTTCAGGAATCTCTTACGCTCTTTACGATCAAGCTTCTGATGGTTGTGAAGTTTTCGGAGCAAAATTATTGATAGAATGGATACAGGGCAAAAAACCGGAAGAACAATCTTACTGCTTACCCGGTAATCACCTGTTAGAAATATTTTTAGCAGATAAAGTTTAACCGATTAATACTCAACACAATGATGGCAATGATAAAAATAAAATTATGTTATATTTTCTGATTTTATCAGATTGTATTGACATTTTTTATAAATAAGTAGTACCAAAACCAAAAAAACAGTAAGGAGGTTCAGTTATGAAAAATCGTACATCTTTCACACTTATCGAATTATTGGTCGTAATTGCCATCATCGCAATTCTCGCCGGAATGTTGCTGCCTGCATTGGGGAAAGCACGGGCGAGAGCAAGGACAATTACTTGTGCCAGTAATTTAAAACAAGTTTCAACGGCTATGAATCTTTATGCAGATGATTTTAACGGAATTATGCTTTTATGCGGAAATACAAACTACGATGATAAAAATTACGCACAAAGATTGTTGGATAACAAATATCTGCAAAAAGATTCAAACGGTGATAATAAAGCCGTACGTTGTTCGCTTTGGGTTACAGGAGAAACAGTTGCATATTACCCCACATCTTGTTATGGTGCGGTATTGTATCCTCCGGCATCACTTGTCCCTACCGGTTTTTCTCAAATATATAATTCAAAATCCGGTATAGCTATCAAATCTGAAAAAGTTCAAAATGCAAGTACATATATTTTATTAGGAGATTCTTACAACAAAAACAGTAAGCAGCAGGTTCCTTTGGTTTATACTCTTTATGACGGGGACAATGCTTATTTTATGATGAGACATGACAAAAGTGCAAATTTTGCCTGTCTTGACGGCCATGTTGAAACTGTCAATGGCAATAGTTTCCCAAAATTCTTTGCTCAACACCACAGTGTTGATAATGGTTGCAGTTTCGGCAAAAAAACATTGACCTATTATAATCAAGCTGGAGTCAAGACCTCTGTTTCAACAGAATCTTGTTATGATATTTGGTAATGCTTCCGGGTTTATTGGGGAAAATATAAAAATGATTAACATAATGAAATATTTTTTTGTTGGGATATGTTTTATTGCAAATGTATTTTCTGCTGAAATACAGACAATTCTCAGTGCGGAAGATTCTTTTGCCGGCTGGAAAGCCGCATATCGTTTGAAAATGACTCCGGGAAAAGAGGCTTTGAAATTGCATGATATGCAAGCGGATTCTTCTATCGTTAAAAAAGTTGAAATAGATCCTGATTCCGTGAAGGCAATTCAAATCACGTACCGGGCGTCAGGGATTCCGGAAAAAACATCAGGAGAAATCTATTTTGCAAATTCACTCGGTGATTTTTCAGATGCCCGCAGATGGACAATTCCCTCTCTTCAAGGTGATGGCAAATGGCACACATTACTGTTGACATATCAAAATCTTGCCCGTGTCAAAGAATGGACCAATGGCGGTATTGTAACTAAAATCCGCCTGGATATGGTTAATTCAGCAGGAGGAGAAATTGAGGTTTCAAAAGTTGTTTTACTGAAAAATATTATTCCTCAAAAAAACGAAAAAGCAAAAAAAACATCAAAAAATGCATGGCCGGTTGCCAAAACTCAATACTTGAAAGAGCAAAAAAAAGGTACATATTTTCAAGGATTTATGATCTGCTCTCCTGAAGATGTTGCAAAAAAACGCCCCCATTCATTTTATTTGCGCAAAAAATTTAACATACCTGAAAAAGTTGCACGTGCATATATACAATTTGTCTTTGATGATAGTGGAAAAGTTTATCTGAATGGTAAATATATTGCATCTGCTGCGAACTGGACTGAGAAAAAAACTGTAGAAGTTTCTGATAGCCTGAAAGAAGGAAATAACATTTTAGCAGCCGAATATTATAATCAAACTGTAGAGGGAGGTTTTTTGTGCGAACTTTTCATAGAAACAGTTTCCGGAAAACAATATAAAATCAATTCCGACAGTTCTTTTCTTTCTTCTGCTTCAAAAGGAAAAAATTGGGAACAGGAAACATTTGATGATACAAACTGGAAAAAGGCACGGGAACAAAATCCTCCTCCTGCATTTCCATGGGGGAAGGTCCTTCCTTATATCAATTTTTCTTATCCTCAAAATTATCTTCGGGCAGAAAGTAAAGAAGACGGATATGAAGGGCAAATATGGAATGCAGAATTTCATTTTAAGGGGAAAATTCCGGATAAATCCATAAATGCAACAGTTTCTCTTGCCGAAAATGGCAAAAAAATTATTTCATCAGAAGAAATA
>JAFVPG010000323.1 GCA_017505415.1 Lentisphaeria bacterium
CCGGAAAATCACCGAAAAACTTGAATGTGGCGTTTTCGGAGAGTTGAACCTTGCCGGAAGTCATGGCCCATACAAGGAACTTCCCAAGATTCCTTTCAAGCCTGAAGCCAATAGCAGTTGCGATAATTGCGGCATTTGTGCCGAGGGGTGTCCGGTGGGAGCGATCGACAAAGCCGATCCCCGCAAAACTGATAAAAACCGCTGTATCAGTTGTATGCGTTGTCGAGACATTTGCCCAAAACACGCCCGCGACCTTGATCCGGCTTTCATGCAAGCTGCCGCCGAAAAAATGGCTCCAAAACTGGGAGGTCACAAGAAAAATTATTTGTTTTTGTGAATTATGGATTCGGCTCTTGGGGAAGGGAAAAACTTCTTTTCACTAGAAAAGAGATTTTTCCCTTCCCCAAACCCCAACCCTTTTCAAGAAAAGCGGGATATTTTATAAAGGAAGAACAGTACCCTATTGTCATTTATTTACCTGATATAGGGAACTGATTATTGCAAATAATTTTAGAGAGGAAGAATATGAAAAAGATTTATGCTGTTAATGGAAGCCCTCGGAAGAACGGTAATACGGCGCAGCTTTTGCAAAAGGCTCTTGAGGGAGCGGCGAGTGTCGGCGCAGAAGTAAAACTTATTCAGCTGGCAGATTTGAATTTCAGCGGCTGCCGCAGTTGTTTTGCTTGTAAAAAGTTGGCAAATCCTGCTCCGGGGTGTGTGCTTAAAGATGACCTTACGGAAACTTTGAAAGAGTTGCTTCAGGCAGACGGGATCATTATGGGGTCTCCGATTTATTTCGGCGCGGAAACCGGACTTTACCGCAACTTTCTGGAACGGCTCTTTTTTCCCATGCTGCGCTACACCAATCCTCCCTCTTCACGAGCAGAAAAAAGAATCGATTTCGGATTTATCTATACGATGAATGTTCCGGAAAATGTTATGGATGAGTATGGTTACAACGCATATCTGCAATCCCAAAGCCAAACTCCCGGGTTGATTTTCAACAGCCGGAACATTCATACCCTTTACGCCTGCGATACCCATCAGTTTGACGATTACAGTAAATATGAATGTACCTTGTTTGATGCCGGTCATAAAGCTGAAATGCGTAAAACTCAATTCGTTGTCGACCTTGCCAAAGCCTTTGAAATGGGCAGAAAACTTGCGGAATAATCATTGGCAATGCAGAATGTGAGCACCCCAATCGGACACCTTTTTACCGTTCTCCTTGACTGTTACGGGCCGCAGAAGTGGTGGCCTTGTCAGAGTGGAGTGCAGTGGGAGATCATTACCGGGGCGATATTGACGCAGAATACTGCCTGGACCAATGTGGAAAAGGCGATCGGGAATTTGCTTTCTGCCGGGGTGATGTCGTCGGAGAGTGTGCTGGCGACACCGGATACGGAGTTGCAGGAGTTGATTCGTCCGGCGGGATTTTTCAAACAGAAATGTGCTTATTTGAAAGCGATGGCGGCGTTTATGCTTGAGCGTGAACTCGCCTTTGAGCAGTCGGCGGATGTTTGGGCTTTGCGGCGCGAGTTGCTTTCTGTCAAAGGTGTCGGTCGGGAAACGGCAGACAGCATATTGCTTTATGCTTTCAACAAGCCTATTTTTGTCATTGATGCCTACACCCGGCGGGTGGCGGAGCGGCATTTACACCTTGACGGAACTTTACATTATGACATTCTGCAAAAGATTTTTATGGATGCTTTGCCGTCCGATGTCGCCATTTACAATGAATACCACGCCCTGATCGTTGCCCTCTGCAAAGAGTCCTGCCACAAAGCCGCTTGCGGTGAAATTTGCAAGAGTCTGCTAAAACAGGAAAAAGTGTAATACTGCGGATTGCTTAATCGTTTTTTTCAAAACTGCGGGGGGGGCATTAGATGTTTTTCGATTGGAAAAATTCACAACCATTCTTTTGTCTTGATGCCGGATGGTGACACGCCAAACGACTTTTTTTGTGCCTGCTTACCCCCCAAGGGAATCAACAACTTACAACAAACGGAGAATTATATCATTCTCTGTTCCTCCGCTGACAAGTGCCACTACCCCCTAAATTCTCCGTTTGTCTGGTGTCGAGGATACGAGGATTTCGGATTACATAAGGTCCAGCAAATGCAATGGAGAATTTCTATATACGAACCGCAGTCCTTTGGGTATAATCCTTACCAATCAAAGAGTTATAACTAAAATAGAGATTTTTGTATTGCTCACAAATGCACACCGGAAAACAGAAAGTCCTGTGTCACCGGGTTCATATTATGTTTTCAGTGCAGAAATGGGAACAATATGTACTCCATCTTTATTGGTATAACCCAATTCTCCGCCGGTTATAACCATTAGCAAATCAGGTTCAGCCAAAGGGCATTGTTTTTCGGTTTTATTATATTCCCTGATGAGCTGTCGGATTTCCAAAAGATGTGCTGCACCTTCTTCAATCTCTTTTGAACCAAGTTTGATTTCAATCAGTGCATAACGCCCGTCTTTCAAATGTAACACCGCATCTGCTTCCAAGCCGTAACGGTCACGATAGTATGAAAGTTTACCACCCAATGCCATTGAATATGCTTTTAAATCCCGCATAACCAGACTTTCAAAAATAAATCCGAAAGTCTTGAAATCTTTCAAAAAATATTCCGGGTCAGCACCGAGAGCCGCTACTGCCACAGATGGGTCGCACATTCCCCGTTTAGGTGTGGAACGCATACTGGCTGCACTCCGGATAGCCGGACTCCACGCCGGAATATCGCATATAACGAACAGTTTTCGCAATGCAGCAAGATAGGAGTCAACAGTGGGCATGGAAACATCCTGTACTGCAAGAATATCCTTACGCATACTTGTTTTATTAGCCAATGTGGAAATATTTCTTGCGTAAGACTTCAAAAGCAAAGATGCTACAAGGGGATCGCGTTCAACATTGTCAACTCTTGAGATATCAACTTCTGCAACATTATTTACATAATCAGTCGCAATAAAGAGTTTCGCATCATCTCCTCTTGCACTCAATGCAGAAGGCCAGCCCCCACGGCAGGCGGCGAATATAAGTTCTTCAACCGATAGCTTCCCAAGTGCACCATCAATTTCATTATCGGGATTTTTGAACATCTCTGCCAAAGAAACATTACCTGATGACTCTTCTGATTCCCAAAGAGTCATAGGTGTCATTTCCAACCGGGAAATCCGTCCTGTGCCGGTATGTTTGGTTTGAGAATCATCTTTAACGACAGATCCGGTAAGGATATATTGACCTTTTTCACCACTATTGTCAACGGAAGCCCGAACAGCATCCCACAAAACAGGAGCGAGCTGCCATTCATCGATTAAGCGCGGCTTTTCTCCCTGCAACAAAAGAGACGGCTTGGTTTCAGCTAATTTCAGGTATCCTTCCTGCAAGTCCGGGTTTTGCATTTCCAATACGCTCTTTGCGTGCTGTTTAGCAGTGGTCGTTTTCCCGCACCACTTGGGGCCGACTATCAATGTCGCACCAACAGAACGCAAACGCAAATCCAATTCCGCATCAACAATACGTGATAAATATTTCATAGAGAGTCTCCTTGTTACGGTATAATATAGTGCTGTTTTGTGTTTTTTCAAGTTTTCATTTTGTGTTTTCTCGGCATTTTGTTTTTTGTTTTAACGGTATTTAGTTTTGTACTTTTGCGGTAGAATGCTCTATTTTTCGTCCAATCTGGAATTGAATTCCATTTCGGACGAAGCATTTTTTTTGACAACTTCATTGAAAAGTTGACTTAAAAACAAGGCAACATTTCAATAAAAATAATATCGGTGGTAATTGCATCAGAAAAAGTGTAATACTACGGATTGCTTAATCGCTTTTTTCAAAACTGCTGATTTTGCATTGGATGTTTTTCGATTGGAAAAAATCCTCCACCATATTTTTTGCCTTTTTTCCAAAGGCAAAAAACACGAAGCCTGAAAAGGCTTCGCTTCATGGCACGCAGTGCCGCTTCATATATTTTGATGCTTGACGAGCAAAGCTCGCAAGCACAAAATGTGCTTCATACGCCGCCAGGCGTGCTTCATAAATCAGCCTTTTCAGATGAAGCATTGTTTCACTATCGTTCCACAATATGAAGCATCGTCCGCTTTGCTCCCGATATGAAGCGTGCCTATCGGCTCATTTTTTGAGATAATCTACGCCAGTCACCACGACTGGCTTTTTCGTTTTAAATTCTCTGTTTGGAGAATTTTGAGAACGGGAGAACGCCATAAAACAGCCAAAATTCTCCGTTTTGCCGTTTGCGGGGACACCGAGTTTATGCTTGAGCGTGTTTATGGATATACATTACAGCCTTGAATATTTTATGTATGATTTATTTTTTCATAAAAAATCTTGTTTTTTGTTGAAGGGGGTGTATATTATCAAGGTTTTATTTACACAGAATATTTTTTTGCAAAAAACTACTGATAATGAAAGTTTTGTGGTCTGAATTGTATATTTTACAATATATGAAAAAAGTTTTTCTTTTTTGCTGTCTCTTTGCAG
>JAFVPG010000324.1 GCA_017505415.1 Lentisphaeria bacterium
CGGATTGATGTTGTTTTGCTGTTGCATGGCATTGTTTTTGCTTTGGAATTCAAGGTCGGTGCTGATGAATATTTACGACAGGATTTGGAGCAGGTTTGGGATTATGCTCTTGACTTAAAAAATTTCCATGAAGCCAGTCGTGATTTGATTATAGTTCCCATATTGGTCGCCACGGAAGCTGATAGCGCATCTATCAGCAAAGAAGTTTCCCAATACGACGATCAGGTGTTTGAGCCGATTCTTTCCAACGCTGCAGCTTTGCCGCAAATTATTGCTCAATTTGTCGATGAATATGCACAGGAGCTTGATTTGAGTCGCTGGGTATTCAGCCGTTATATGCCGACTCCCACCATTATTCAAGCTGCCAGTTCCTTGTATCTGAATCACTCTGTTGCCGATATTACTAAAACAGAAGCATCCGGGGAAAATTTGCAGCGGACCAGTGAATTTGTGATGAATGTAATTGACCATTCACGCACTAACGGCGAAAAATCAATTTGCTTTGTCACCGGTGTTCCCGGTGCAGGTAAAACTTTGGTCGGTTTGAATATCGCAGTTCGGCAGTTTGAAAAAAAAGATTTAGCAGTTTATCTTTCAGGCAACCAACCTCTGGTCGATGTTTTAAGTGAGGCATTGGCTCGGGATAAAAAACGTCAGGAAGAAGAACGTAATCCTAACGTCAGATATACCTTAACAGAAGCTCGTAGAAATGTAAAATCATTTATACAGATAGTTCACCATTATCGTGATGCAACCTTAACAAAGCTTAAAAAGCCCATCGTCAATGGTGTGTTGGAAATTGATCCAACTAAAGTTGATAAATACAAAAACGATGGTTATTCAGAAGTTGAACATGTGGCAATTTTTGACGAAGCCCAGCGAGCATGGACCAAGGTGCATTTGGCAAATTGGCTTAACCGTAAAAAGGGAATAGCTGATTTCCCGATGTCAGAACCAGAATTTCTGATTTGGTCGTTGAATTTGCGTGAAGACTGGGCGGTGGTGGTCTGTTTGGTTGGAGGCGGTCAGGAAATAAATACTGGCGAAGCTGGTATTGGAGAATGGCTGCGGGCAATCAACGCCCGTTTCCCGGATTGGAATGTTTTTATTTCAGACCAACTGACTGGAAAGGAATACGCCGAAGGCGAGTTGGAAGATTTGTTGCAAGCCAACGATCATGTGGAACGCAGTACGAATCTTCATTTGGCAGTTTCAATGCGCTCATTTCGTGCCGAGCAGCTTTCAAACTTTGTGCATCACTTACTGGAAGGTAATGTAACACAAGCGCAATCCCTCTTGGCTACACTGAAAGATAGATATCCGATCGTAATAACTCGTGATTTAAATGCAGCAAAAAATTGGTTACGCAAACAAAAACGCGGTACGGAACGTTACGGCATGGTGGTTTCTTCACAAGCCCAGCGATTACGTCCATTGGCGATTGATGTACGCTGTAAGCCTGATACAGTGCACTGGTTCTTGGATGATATTACTGATATTCGTTCATCCTTGTTCCTTGAAGATGCCGCATCGGAGTTTGATGTGCAAGGTTTGGAGTTGGATTGGACTTGCTTGGTTTGGGATGGCGACCTGCGCAGAAAAAATAATTCTTGGCAAAACTTTTCTTTTACCGGTAACAAATGGTTGAATATCCGTTCCGAAGAACGCAAAGCCTATCAAATCAACGCCTATCGAGTACTGCTTACACGCGCCAGACAAGGTATAGTAATTTGTGTGCCGGAAGGCAATCCTGACGATGCAACCCGTCTTCCGGAGTTTTATGACGGAACGTACGAATACTTCAAACAAATTGGTTTGGAGGAAATTTAAATAACTCCATTTCTTCATTGCCAAATAAACTTTTAATTAAATGAGATAGATTTTACATGGAGTCACTGGCGAAGCTCTCTTTTTTGGTGTCCGTGGTATTGTTTTTCTGATAAATGGAGACCATTTTTGCTTGTTTCAAAACACTATTTTTGAGCTAAATTCCGGTGTCCCCGTGCGAATGTTTGGTAATCAAAGGCTTACAAAAATGGAGAATAAGTTTTGATTCGCATAAAAATCCTCCACCATTTTTTTGTCTCGATGCCGTATGGTGACACGCCATTCGGCTTTTTTTTGGTCTCATCGTCGGTTTGTGACAGAAACTCATAATGATTTATCGCTTGAAATTTCCGGCAGTTGATAGATTTTCAATTTTGTTGTACTCACGGTCTCTGAAACCGTAAGCCTGTTTGATTAACCATCTGATCTTGTTGTTGAAGCCCTCCATTTTCGCATTGCTTATATGCCGAAATGTCCAATAAGTAACAATTCCATCCAACTTATCCCTGATTATTCTTGCCATTGTTTTTAGAAGAAAAATTGCTATGCCGATAAAATTTATGCCCTCGCAAGAGTTGTTGGCAAAGCATAGAGATTTTTTGAGATAAAGGGAGGGGGACTTGGGATACTTTAACACCGGCAAAGCACAGTTGGAATATGAGCAGTATCAAATCAAAAGATACGACTTTGGAGCGTATTGTGCGCTCATTTCTCCATTACAATGGTTTCCGGAAAGAAACAGAAAAACAGATTTTCAGGAATAACTTGAAAGAAGTCACGGGCCAGGATAGAATTTTTGAAAATACAGTGTATATTAAAATGTTGCCGTTCAAATCTGCTGTGCTGTCGGGCGTAAGTTGATTTTTTTCACACTGTATTGAGAAAGGGAAAAAAATGTTCTGGGTTTCAATTATTTCATTTGTGCTGTTTACTGCAATGGTGGCTTTGGGGACTTATCTGATTTGTCGCAAACGGGAAAGTTCATCGCAGGATGGATTTTTCCTCGCAGGGCGGAGTTTGACTTTTCCCGTGATCGCAGGCTCTCTGCTGCTGACAAATCTTTCCACCGAACAAATGGTGGGACTGAACGGTTCCGCTTTCAAAGAAGGTATGGCCGTCATGGCATGGGAAGTGGTGGCGGTTATCGCTCTGGTGTTGATGGCTCTCTTTTTTCTGCCCAAGTTCCTCAAAGCAGGCATCACTACCGTTCCGGAATTTCTGCGGATGCGATTCAATGAAATAACCGCTTCCATCTGTAATGTGGTATTCCTGCTCTCGTACGCTGTGATCCTGCTCCCCATCATCCTGTATACCGGCGCCAGAGGAATGCTCGATATCCTGGATCTGGGACAGCTGATCGGTGTCAGCAGCGAAGTGGCTCAACTCTACATCATTGTTATCACAGTCGCCCTGATCGGTGGCGCTTATGCCCTCTTCGGCGGTTTGAACTCCTGTGCCGTTTCGGATACGCTCAACGGGATCGGACTCTTTATCGGCGGATTCATCATCAGCTTTTATGCTTTTGCCGCTCTGGGGGACGGCGAATTTGCCAAAGGTGTCCAGACCTTTTTGACCGAAGGCGGAGACCGGCTCAACAGCATCGGTGCCGACAACAGTGAAGCGCCCTTTTTCGGACTCTTTACGGGCATACTGCTGATCCACACCTTTTACTGGTGCACCAATCAGCAGATCATTCAGCGTACATTGGGCTCAAAAAGCCTTGCCGAAGGGCAGAAAGGCGTGCTTTTGACGGGCGCTTTCAAACTGCTGGGACCACTCTATCTGGTGATCCCGGGGATCATTGCCGCCATGCTTTTTATGAAAGGCTCCCTGTCTATCCCGCTGAATGCCGACGGGATGGCCGTTTCAGACAAATCCTACGGCGCTCTGGTCAGTCTTGTTCTGCCTGCGCCGCTGAAAGGATTTTTTGCGGCAGTCCTCCTGGGGGCGATCCTTTCAAGTTACAACTCGGTCCTCAATAGCACCTGCACTCTTTTCAGCCTGGATATCTACAAACGCTGGATCGCTCCTGCCGCAAATGACCGCAAAGTCGTCCGGATGGGACAGCTCTTCGGTGCTGTCATTGCCGTCATTTCGATCATCATTGCCCCGATGCTGATGAATGCAGGAAGTATTTTCGGCTATTTGCAAAGCATGAACGGTTTGACTTTTATCCCGCTTCTTGCTGTAGTCGTTGCAGCGCTGACCACCAGAATGGTTCCGGCAAAAGCTGCCAATACGGTGTTAATCGTTGGTATCATTCTGAATGCGTTGGGCTATTTTGTCAAGCCATTCAGCACCTTTGCCGCTTATGTCGGACAATTTCATTTCGTGGCAATCGTGTTTGTGCTGATGCTGCTGTCCATGGTGATCTGGGGCAAAATTTCCCCCCGGGAAACGCCTTATGAAGAAGTCGATGCAAAAGTCATCAATCTTACCCCGTGGAAATACGCTAAAGTTTCAGCCATCGGACTGCTGGTGATCATCGCTTTGATTTATGCTTCCTTTGCAGACTTCAGTGTTCTCAAGAAGGGAAAAGTTCCTTATCCGGTGAAGACCGTTCAAAAATAAAACAGTGTTATGAATCCGTTGCAAAACGCTACCCCATGATAAAAAATTCTTCAAAAGAAAAATCCAGGTATATTATGGCTGTAGTAAAAAAATTTTTTGTCAACGCTTTGTACTCTGGATGACAAGATAAACAACTGCGGAAGCAATGAAAATCTGGAAAACGGTATCGATTTCAATCAGTATGATCCTCTGCCGAATGACCGAGCGCATGGCTATAGCGTAAAGGGAGCGGTACTTTATGGAAATCTTAATATTTGTAATAATCGTTGTAATTGCCGTACTTTGGAAATATTGCGACAAGGGAAAAATTGGAGAAAATAAGGTTTTCAAAGCATTGTGTTCAAATTTGGATAAAGAATATCGTGTTTTGAATGATGTTATTATTCCGGATAATGTGGGCGGCACAACGCAGATTGACCACGTTGTGTTGTCTCCTTATGGAATTTTTGTTATAGAGACCAAAAATTTGAAAGGGTGGATTTTTGGCAGCATGGATTCAAAAATGTGGATGCAGCAAATCTTCAATGAAAAATATCAGTTTTATAATCCAATAAAACAAAATTATAAGCATATAGCTTGTCTTGCAAAATTAACAAATTTGCCGAAAAAATACTTTTTACCAGTAATAGTTTTTGTTGGAGATTCTTCCATTAAAACTATCAATGAATTGCCTGATTATGTTACAGAAGACAGAAGGGAAATGTTACGTTATATCAAGTCTCATACGCAAAAAATATTTGAAGATAACGCTTTAGCTACAGTATGTAATATGATTGAGTCTCAGCGATTGGAAAACTCCAAAGAAAACTCTCGCAGACATGTTCAACATGTCAGAGACATGGCGTCCGGACAAAGATCAAGAGAAATTCCGCTTTGTCCACGCTGTGGTTGTGAAATGGTGAAACGGCAAGCAAAATATGGTCCCAATGCAGGTCAATCATTTTGGGGGTGTCCCAACTATCCAGCATGCCGTGGAATTGTCAAGGAAAGATAAATTTATGGAAACTGAACTTTGCAATATGTGTATGATTACGGATGCTAAAGGGCGTGTTTTGGTGCAGGAAAGGTTGCCCAAGCCGTCAAATCCGTGGTCGGGATTGACTTTTCCCGGGGGACACGTTGAGCCGGGGGAAACGGTTGTGGCTTCGGTGATCCGTGAAGTTCAGGAGGAAACGGGGTTGACCGTTTCCAATTTGCAGAATTGCGGATATATTCAGTGGTACAATCCAATTAAACAGTCGCAGTATTTTGTCTTACTTTTCAAAACCAGTACATTTTCAGGGAAACTGACCGGTTCCGTCGAGGGCAGCGTCAAGTGGATGACTTTAAAAGAAATGCTTTCTGGAAAACTCGCTCCCAACATGACCAAATACCTCGCCGTCTTCCAAAACGAAAACATCCCCCAAGCCTACGGCATCTCCGGTCAGGGGTTGAATTTGATTGATAATAATGGTTTTTTACAATAGAAAAAGGTGAAAATTTATGAAAAAACTGATTTATGATCGTCCAGTTAACCGTGGTCTCCTTGACGAGGGGATTACATTATCAGCAGAAGCCTTTTCGTTTATAGATCAAAGATTCAATGGCAAATCAGGAAACGATGTGATATTGTCAATTAATGACAAGGTGTTTTCTGCCAAATTAAATTTCAGCATTAGTAGAGATGGCACTCAAAAAATATATCAAGTTAAGTATAGCAAGAATTCCGAACTTGCACAATATTTTCAGCAAATATTCCAAGCCAGTAAGTATGATATAGAAAATCAGTCAAGTATGGCTAAAAAAGGACAACGAATAAAAACACGGATTCGAGAATATTTTCGGCTATATGCAACAGATGACATTGATTTTTTTGAGGGAGAAACAATTAATTTACAACGATTTAACAATGATACAGACTCAATACAACAGATTTTATTTGATGCGGCAGAGCTTCAAAAAGTAATTACAGCCTACAAAGCTGTATTTGTCAGCAAGCAATGGCCGGAAGAAAAATACAAATGGGTTGCGGTTAAGCATTTTCAGGATAACTGGGATATTGATGCCCCGAATTTTGCTGCAATGTTGAAAAATGCCATTGCGAAAACAGAAAACCTGCTGGTTTCTGCCGGCAGATTTCCCGGCAAAATGATAAAAGAATTTGCAGAAGTTGCTCCCGAACAGGTGCGGGATATGTTCAAAGAGCTTTTTGATGAAACGCAGGATATTTGGCAGCGAGTCAAAGCTTTTAAAGAAAAATCACAGCCATTGCTTGATATTCACGGTAAAAATGCCTTAAATCACTATCAGGATGAAAACACGATTTTTACTTATTTGTGGTTGCGCTACCCTGAAAAATATTATATCTATAAAATTTCTGAAATAAAATCTGTTGCAGAAACATTACACAGTGATCTCATTTTTAAGAATGGCAAATACGAAGATAATATTCGTAACTTCATGAAACTGTACGATGCCATCCATTTGGAATTGTTGAAAGACGATGAGCTGAAAACATTGCTCAAAAGCCAGTTGACCGATGATTGTTATGCAGATGAAGCGTTGTGTACATTGACTGTCGATTTCGGCTTTTACATTAGCCGGAGATATGGGCAAGAAAGCAACAATGAAAACGACAATGCCAGCTGGTTTCCAACAGATTATATGCCAGGTTTTTCGGTCGAAGATTGGGTGCAATTGCTTAATGATCCGGAAGTTTTTACCACATCCAATCTGGAAATTATGGCACGCTTTCTGGATTTTGGAGGAATTGCCACTTGCAAGCAGCTTGCCGATAGATATGGAGAATCGGCTAATTTCTATAATTCAGGTTCCAGTTATCTTGCCAAGCGTATTCATGAAAAAACAAACTGCCCGGTAATGGCAGAAAATACTGAAAATTCCCGTTGGTGGCCGATTCTTTATCTCGGTCGGTACAATGAGGACAAAAACGTCAGCGGTGTTTATATTTGGAAACTGCGTCCGGAACTTGCAGAGGCTCTGAAACAAATTGATTTGTCTGCTGTGAAACTTTACGCCAATGGAGAAAATGAAGTTGCCCAGATGACGGAAAATCCCATGATTGCTGAATTTAAAAAATTACTGTTGTCTTCAAAGCAGATCATCCTGACTGGAGCTCCGGGGACGGGGAAAACTTATCTTGCTAAACAGATTGCTCAAGCGTTGACGGGTAAAGAGGAAAATATTGAATTTTGCCAGTTCCATCCGTCCTTTGATTACACCGACTTCGTAGAAGGTTTGCGCCCGATAGATAAAGGAAACGGTAACATCGGTTTTGAACGCAGGGACGGTATCTTTAAGGCATTCTGTAAGAGAGCATTAAAGAATTATCTGGATTCTCAAAAGTCAAAACAAGTGATTGAAGCTGAACGCTCTGCTCAGGAGAAAATAGATTCTTTCCTTAATGATGTGATGGAAAAGCATGAAGCAAGTCAAAATTGGTTGCAAACAACGACAGGAAATAAATTCAAAATCCTTAATTTTGATGAACAGCACATTTTTATTGAAATTCCCGGTAATGAAAAAGTTTCCGAACTCTCTCTGTCATATCAGGAAATATTAAAGATAATTTCCGAAAACATACCGATCACAAAAGCTGGAGATATAAAAAGAATTTTCAATCGCACACATAATCGGCAGTCTGATTCCTATGTTTACATAATTTGCTCGGAAATCAGAAAACAGAAAAATATCACCTCAACTGTTGCTCAAAATCAAGTTAAACTGGAAAATTTTGTCTTTATCGTTGATGAAATCAACCGTGGCGATATTTCCAAGATTTTCGGTGAATTATTCTATGCGGTCGATCCCGGTTATCGGGGAAAAGATGGCAAAGTTACTACTCAATATGACAATCTGATTGATGAAACCGACCTTTATTACGGCGGTTTTTATATCCCGAAAAATGTCTATATCATCGGCACGATGAACGACATTGACCGCAGCGTGGAAAGCATGGATTTCGCTATCCGTCGCCGCTTTACCTGGAAGGAGATCGAAGCAAAAGATGCTGTGGGGATGTGGGATGATAGCGAAAAAGGTATTCCCGTTTATAAAGACGAAGCTTTTGTAAAGATGACCCGTTTGAATGAGGTTATCGAAAAGATCGAGTCTCTGAGCAAAGCGTTTCATATCGGCCCGGCATATTTTCTCAAACTTAAAGAATACAAAGGCGATTTCCGGAAACTCTGGGATTTACACATTATGCCGCTTTTGAAAGAGTATTTGCGGGGAACGTTTGATACTGAAAAGACTCTTGAAAAATTAGAAACGGCGTATTCCGGTTCATCTGATTCTGAAACAGAGGAATAATCCGATGTCAGAGATCACCGTTTATGACAACTCTTTGAGCGAATCTCTGTTGACGGAGGCGCAAATTACTGCGCTTTCGCCATACGCCGGAATCAGCTTGCAGGAGTTGAACAAAAGAGAAAAAAACTTGCTGATTTTTCCTCATTCGCTGGGTGCTAATGAGGATGATATCGGTTCACAAAACCTTTTTGACATTGCCGGAGGAAAATTGAAAACCGGCAATGTCATGGGATTTTTCTGCATTGACGGCGTGCAAGTTGCCATTCACTCCCGGTTTGATAAAGATTCTGAAAAGCAGTATTTTCTCCACTATATGCTGCAAAAGGTTTTCGGAATAAATATCTTGAATTTTGAAAACCATATGGGTCCGGATGAGTTATGGGAATTTCTGATTTATGTATTTCCGTATTGCCTGCTCCGGGCTTTGCGGCAGGGATTGTTTCGGGCGTACCGGCAATATGATTGCAACGACAGTAAAGTGAAAGGGGCAATCGATATTGCCCGACACTTGAAACTCAATTTGCCTTTTGCAGGAAAAATCGCTTACCGGATGCGGGAATATTCTGCCGATAATCCTGTTATGCAGCTGATCCGCCACACCATAGAGTTTATCAAAGCGGGCAAGCGGCGAGCGGTTATTTTGAGCAGCGATAACGAAATAAAAAATGCCGTTGCTCAAATTATAGAAGTTACTTCGTCTTATAACGCACAAGACCGCAACAAAGTGATTTTTCAGAATTTGCGCGGGGCAAATCATCCGTATTTTACCGAATACACATTTTTGCGTGATTTGTGTTTAAGAATTCTACGGCACGATAAAGTTTCCACCGGCAGCGATGATAACCATATCCGGGGAATTGTTTTTGATGGAGCGTGGCTCTGGGAAGAGTATCTGGCAACCTTGTTGAAGCCGATGGGCTTTGAACACCCGGAAAATAAAACCGGCAAAGGTCGGCGGTATTTGTTTAAAGATAATAAAACCGGACCAATTTTCCCGGACTTCATCGGCAAAAATTCTGTGCTTGATGCCAAGTATAAGCAGCTTGATGCCAGTAATGTTGCAAGGGAAGACCGCTTTCAACTTATTTCGTATATGCACGTTTTGCAAAAAGATCTCGGCATTTTGCTGCATCCCACCCGCAGTGATTGTGCAGTAAAGATCAATAAAAAATTACACGGGTATGGCGGAGAATTGGGTACGATTCCATTTTGTGTTCCGCAAGATCCCGATTGGATGAACTTTTGTAAATTGATGAAAGATGCGGAAAATACTTTTTATGCAAATATATCACAATATACTTTGGGAGAAAACAATGCTTTATAATATTTATTTCAGCCCGACGGGCGGGACGAAGAAGGTGGCGGATATTTTGGCTGGCAAACTCGGGGGCGAGGTTTGCGAGGTGGATATTTGTTGCGATATTGAAAAGATTACTTTGCAAGCAGAAGATGTTTGTTTGGTTTCGGTTCCTTCGTTTGCCGGACGGGTTCCGCAGGTTGCCATTGAGCGGCTCAAAAAGATTTCCGGCAATGGGGCGAAAGCAGTCTTGAATTGCGTTTACGGCAATCGGGAATGGGACGATACTTTGACCGAATTGCAGGACACTCTTGAAAGTTGCGGATTTGTTTGTGTGGCGGCGGTCGCTGCTGTGGCTGAACACTCCATCTTCCGGCAGTTTGCCGCCGGTCGTCCGGATGCTGACGATGCCAAAGAACTTGCGGATTTTGCCCGCAAGATTTCTGCAAAACTCAATAGCGGTGTTTTTGGAAAGTTGGAACTTGCCGGAAGTCATGGCACATATAAGGAACTTGCCAATATTCCTTTCAAGCCTGAAGCCAATGATGCTTGCGATAAATGCGGGATTTGTGCCGCCGGTTGTCCGGTGGGAGCAATCAACAAATCCGACCCCCGCAAGACCGATAAAGACCGCTGTATCAGTTGTATGCGTTGTCGGGATATTTGTCCCAAACACGCCCGCGACCTCGATCCGGCTTTCATGCAAGCTGCCG
>JAFVPG010000325.1 GCA_017505415.1 Lentisphaeria bacterium
ACAATGGTTATCATAATCATATAATGAGTCTAATACATCTTTTGTTGGTTGAAATACTGCTACAATTTCTTTTTGATACAGGAAATATAATAACGAATCTTTTTCAGCATGTAAAAGTTCTGCGTAATTGCGGTGAACTGCAAAAAAACGGAATTGTTAATGCTGATTTGATTCTTGAATTCCGTTAAGAAGGTATAAAAATGAAAATTGAAAGAAAATATGAGTTCAGAAAGTTTCTGAATACTGTCCACATCAGTGATCGTAGAGATAAGTCTCTGCTGCCGTATAAAAATGAAACAGAAATAAATGATGATTGGACAATACTTATAGATGATAATGCAGACAATCTGATAATAAAAACTGCCGCAGATTTGCAGGACTATTTTTTCACTTCAATGAATGTTTCAGTTCGTTTGAAAAAAGGTAATCTTGATGCTTCAATGAAAAAAGTTATAAAAATCGGTACTCAAAATGAATTGACCGGCAAAAAACTTGCAGCTTCCGGCAGTTATGAATTTAAATGTAATAAAAATGAAGTAATAATCCGCAGCTGCGATGCCAGAGGGGCGGCTCAGGGATGTTATTATATTGAAGATTTGATGAATTTGCGGGAAGCTCCTTTTTTGAAACATGTTGATATTGTCAGAACTCCGGTTTTTACTCCGAGAATGATACATTCCGGATGGCAGCTTGACAGATTTCCCGATGCTCATTTAAGTATGATGGCACATGCCGGATTCAATGCAATATTAGTTTTTACAACAGATGTTGATATGACTCCGACCGGATATCTGGATTTCAATGATCTTGCTGAACGTGCGGCATCTTTCGGTATTGATTTGTATTTTTATACCAGAATGGCAAGTGAACGTCATCCGGATGATATTGATGCTGAAGAGTATTACAGCAATTCTTACGGCAGATTATTCCGGGAATGTCCGAAAGCAAAGGGGATAATTTTTGTTGGTGAATCTTGTGGGTTCCCCAGTAAAGATCCGAAAACAGCAGGTTCCAATACCGTACTGGAAGAAGAGGGGATACGTCCTAAAAAGCCATTGAGCGGTTATTGGCCGAGTTATGATTTTCCGCAGTGGCTGGAGTTGATGAAAAAAACTATACACAAAGAATCTCCTGAAGCAGATATTGTTTTCTGGACTTATAATTTCGGTTATGCGCCGGAGAAGGAACGACTTGAACTTATTTCAAAATTGCCTGAAGATATTACATTGCTGGTAACTTATGAGATGTTTGAAACTGACAGATCGCATGGAATCAAAAGCGTCTGTATGGACTATTCAATTTCTCTTACCGGACCGGGAACTGTATTCAGGGGTGAAGCTGCCGCTGCTGCAAAACGTGGTATAAAACTTTATACTATGAGCAATACGGCAGGTACTACATGGGATTTTGGCACGATTCCTTATGTTCCTGTTCCTTTTCAATGGAGCAAACGGCATGATTCAATGCTTGATGCTGCTGATAAATGGGGACTTTGCGGACTTATGGAGGGACATCATTATGGATTTTATCCGTCTTTTATCAGTGAACTTGCCAAATGGCGTTTCTGGCTGCCGGCAGTCGATGCAAATGAGATGATAAAAAAAATTGCTGTCCGTGATTTTGGCAAAGCTGCCGCACCTTATGCAGTAAAAGCATGGAAAATATGGAGTGAAAGTTGTTCCGGTTTTATTCCATCTAATGAAGATCAGTACGGTCCTGCCAGAATAGGACCTTCGTATCCTTTGATATTCCGTCCTGATATAACCAGAGATTTCCGCCCGCAGGAAATAAATATTCCTGCCGCACCTTATGCATATCTGGGAAATTTGATTGTGAAAAGTTTTTATCATCCGTTTGAAAATGAACAGCAATCTCCTGGTGGAATGCGTTATCCTGTGGAAATAAAAATCATGTCACAGAGTTTGAAAAAATGGGAGAAGGGGGTTGATTTTATGTCCAAAGCTGTTGCCCTCTCTCCAGATAAAAAACGTGAAAATGCAGAAAAAATGCTTTGTCTCGGTAAGTTCATTGCCAACAGTGTAAAAACAATAATTCATCTCAAAGAATGGTTTTTGCTTAATGAACGTCTGATTCTGGAAAGAAAACCTGCAAAAGCGTCGGAATTGCTCGATAAAATTGAAGCTCTGGCATGGAAAGAAATAAAAAATGCCGAAGATACTATTCCGTTGGTTGAGGCAGATTCACGTCTGGGCTGGGAACCGACTATGGAGTATATGACTGACCGTGAACATCTTGAATGGAAGATACGTCAGGTAAAATCAGTTATAGAGTATGATATTGCAAAATTCCGGAAAATCATTGATTTGAACTGATAATTTGCCTGTTTGAAGTGGAGGGATTTTATGATTTATTTTCGGATAATATTGAATGTTTGAATGCAGAAGGAGTGATATTGTATTGTTTTTTGAAACGTTGAGCAAGATAGTTTCCATCGTATAGTCCGACTTTTATGGCAATATCAGATATAGTTAAATCTGAACGCATGAGCAATAATTCTTTGGCTTTTTCAAGTTTCAGTTGTAAAAGATATTTTATTGGAGCAACACCGAAAATGAGTTTGAATTTTTCCTGAAAAACTGTTACAGACATACCGGTGCTTTTTGCCAGCGTTTTTAAGGTGTATTTTTGAGTAAGATCATTCTGCATACGGAATACTGTTTGGCGTATTTTTACACTGTCGCTGTCATCTTGGTTAGTGTTTATATTACAATTATTTGCAATAAGATGAAGTATATTCAAAAATAGTGACATAATAATTGTCTTGTAGCCGCATTCTACAATATTAACATAGCCGAGCAGTTTTTTACAGGCTGTTAATATTTCGGGTATTATTTCGGGAGACAATTGCAAAGGAATGATATTACGCTTAGAATGTTCCGTAGTCATTGTACCGCCGAATAGTGTTTTGAATGGAACAAATTCTATCAAATCATAATAAAAATCATTTAATAAGTGTGGTCTGAAAATGATATTATAAATACTGAACGAGGCCGGATTTTCATAATAATGCCATTCTCCGGGCGCAATCAAAATAACTTCTCCTGCTCCGATAGGATTTTTTATATTGTTATGTACGTGTAATGCTGTTCCTGATTCAACAATTACCAATTCAAAAAAATCACTGTGAACATGAGCAGGAGAATTATTTTGCGGAGAGTGACGGATAAAATTTGCCCCTATCTGCAATTCTTTCTGTCTTTTGCTGTAATATTTGAAAAGAGTATCTATCATACTGATAAATAAACAGACAAGTATAATATTAAATACATTATATAATTTTTTACGGAGTAAAAATGACAGATTTTTTATCAAGTAAAGTTTTGTATTTGATAACTTCTACATGACCATCAAGAAAACCCGCAACAGCTGCTTTGTTATGACGGGTACGGACACATCTTACTGCGACATTTTCCACATCAGCCGAGGTTTGATGAGTATTATAATACCATGGACCATTGGAAGGTGCATCTGTATAGCCATCAGCAATTTGCAGAAGAGAAGAGGGACTTTTTATGTTTCCAATCTTGAAATATACTTTTTCGTCATTATTTCCGAGTTTATAGTTATAAACATAGTTCATTTTCGGCGCATTTGTAGCTAAAAAATTTGCAGCTTCCGGACAGACAAGTTCTTTTTTGATGGTCGATGTATCAACTTTTTCATTTTTCCACGCATAAAACATTTCGGTCCAACCTTTTTTGGAGATATGGTTATATGCAGCCAATATCCATCCATCATGATCATCTGAATACAAGTTTGATTGAGTAGTGAAATTTTTAAGATTATTAATGCATGTGGATTGGCGCGCTCTTGCTCTGGCGTTGTTCAGAGCAGGAAGAAGCATACCGGCAAGGATGGCGATAATTGCGATAACAACCAATAATTCAATAAGGGTGAATTTTTTGTTTTTCAGAGATGTTTTTTCCATTTTTTCTCCTTGTGTAGAGTTTTTTACTTTATTCACAACGTATGAGACTGGCATATTTGCTGAAAAACAATAATGTTAATATCAGGCAAATTATGAGCATCATATTTTTTGTTGCGGATATTATAGCATGATTTTAAAAAAAATGCTATTATTATTTGTTTTTTTATTAGCACTATTTGACAAAAAATATAATATGTGCTATATTTTTGCAATTGTTAATCAATGGGGTGCTGTATGAACGAAAATAACATTTGTATGAGCCATATAGGGGATTATCTTTTTTGGAACAATTTTAACTTTTCATGCAGGTTTTATCGTCATGATGGAAAAGATGTTCCGGTTGTACACACTCATGAGGATTATATGGAACTTGTAATTGTGTTTTCCGGCAGCGCATTACATTTGTTGAATGGAAAAACATCCAAAATAAATTCCGGACAAGTTTTTTTGTTGAAAAAATCTGATGTGCATACGTATATTAATCCTGTTGATTTGCAGATTTGCAATATTCTTTTTGATGAACATTTTCTACAATATCTTCAACCTGATATAGTTGCAACTCCAGGCTTCAGGCTGTTGTTTCATTCTGTACCTGTGTCATCATATAATGTGCAGAATATAAATTTGTTTATAAAACGGGAAACTTTACCGGAAATAGTAAATTTATTAAGCAGTATTGTTGAGGCCGAAAAGCAAAAAAAGCTTGGAGTTCAGACTAAAATAATCAGTGATTTTTTAAACTTAATATATATCCTGTCAAATAATATTGTTTTAAATGAAAAAGAATCCGGGTTTTACATTTACAATATAAGTCATTTGGTCTCCCATCTTGAAAGAACATTTTCCAATGATTGGTCTTTGGCAAAAATGGCACAATATGCCAAAATGCCGCTATCTAATTTCAGACATGTTTTTACGGAAATTATCGGGGAATCACCGATTCGTTATTTATTGGATTTGAGATTGAAAAAAAGTACTGAATTACTTCTTTTGAATAATATGCATATAGGAGAAATTGCTTTTTTATGTGGATTTCATGATCTTAATTATTTTTGCCGCCAATTCAGAAAAAAATATAATATGTCTCCTTCCGAATATATTAAAAAATATAAATTAAACTTAAAATATTGAATCCGGAAAATTAAACCGTTAAATAACTTTATATCTTTTTGCAGACTTAAATGATTGCAGTTTATTTTATGATTATTGGTAATTTGCTGTTTTGCTGCCAATAGGAAATATTCCGTTGGATTATACTAATTTTCTGTTGGAATATGCTTGTTACATTTCTTGTTATATGGTATAGTAAATACGGATAAACCCAAAAATCAATTAACAAGAAAGGATAAATTATGTCAAAAAATTGCCATCCGGTCGTCTGTAGAAAATTCACTTTTGCTGAATTGGTATCAGTAATGATTGTTACTATTATCTGTTTTGCAGTGTTAATACCGGCCTTGATAACGGCTTCAGATAATTCAGCAAATGTACTTTGTATTGCAAATATGAAAAAAATCGGAACAGCATTTATCTCTTATTCTGCTGATAATAATGATTGGATTGCTCCGAATTATCTTGTTAAAAACAAAAGTGCATATTTCTGGCAGGATCTTATTTATCCATATACTGAAAAGAATACTACTGTTTATCTTTGTCCGGCACAAAATCCGATTCAGAAAAAATTTACTTCAATGAAGGGACTTGTAAAAGCATCGTATGCAACTTCCAGTTATGTCGGCGGACATGGAACACTGACAAAACATTATCCTTTTCGTCAGATCAAAGATTATCCTTCGCCCATGCTGCAGCTTTTAGCTCTGGATGCTACCGGAAATGACGGCAAAGAGTGGTTTTATTCAATCGCATGGTGGAATATTCCGAGAAAAAATGATCAGCTCGGTACCAATATGATGAAAAAAGTTCATGGCGAATTTGTAAATGTACTCTTGCTTGATGGTCATGTCGACGGTGCAAAATGGAGTGATTTGAATCCGGATATAAATGAACGCATGTACAGTTGGAATGCCGCACAGAATAAAGCTCTTTAAATTTAAGGAATTTTTAATATGAAATTAAAAAAATATTTTATTGGAATAATTGCCGCTGTATTCTTTTACAATACTTTTGCTTTTGAGATAATTTTACCTGCAGTTCCGACTGCCGCAGAAAAAACAGCAAAAGCAGAAATAGAAAATTATCTCAAAAAAGCAGCTGCTCCATTTACCATTTTCGGAAAAAAAGCTAAAATATATATCGGAGATTCTGCTGTCGCTGCTGAAAATAAAATCATTTGTGCTGATATGGCTGAAGAAGCATGGGTGATAAAAACAGTAAAACCTGATATTCTCATTCTTGCAGGCGGCGGTACGAGAGGTACACTTTATGCTGTATATCATTTTCTTGAAAAATATATTGGTATTCGCTGGTGGAACCCGTTTGATGAATATGTGCCGGCGGCCGGACCAATCAATTTACAGACAGTAAATGATTCCGGAAAACCAGAAATCATGATACGTGATATTTATCGCAATCCTAAATACCCGGATGATAAGGGCCGCTGGTGCGCGCGAAACAGAGTCAATATTGATGGGGAAGGGCGTATTTCCAAGGAATACGGAGGTGACTTTTACTATGGTTTGCCGTATCATACCCATACAATTTCACGCAATGACGGGTATCTGCCTCCTGACAAATATTTTGCTGCCCATCCTGAATATTATGCTCTTGTGAAGGGCAAACGGGAAGCATCCATGTTTAAAGGTCAGCCATGTTTTACCCATCCTGATCTGCCCGGAATTTTTATTAATCGTTTGAAAGAATTTATTGCTGTCGACGAAGCAAATGCAAAGAAAAGAGGGGAAAATCCTCCCCGGCTTTATGATTTATCAATCAATGACAACACTGCCTGGTGTGAATGTGAACGTTGCACTGATGCATTGAAAACTTTGAAAAAATCAGATTTATATGTTGCTTTTGCCAATAAAATTGCAGATTTTCTGGCAAAATACCGTCCCGGATATTATTTACAGATTGCTGCATACTTCACTACATTGGAACCGCCGGTCAAAACAATTCCTGCAGATAATCTTATGATACGGGTTACTTATACTCATGGTCCGCGTCATTATTCTGTCAACAGTGAAGAAAATAAAAACTTCCGTGACATATTATTGAAATGGAGAAAAATTGCCAAACATCTTTCTATTTGGGAATATGGTATTACATTTGATGATTCTGCCGGTCTTCCTTTTCCGAATGAATGGGTAATTGCAGATAATAAGCGTTTTTACCGTGATTGCAAAGTAATGAACATCCTGATTGAACATGAACATCCTGAAGTTGCAGACATGTGGGATATGAAAATATGGCTGGAAGCGAAATTACAGGAAAATCCAGACCTTGATATTATGTTTTTAATGAATGATTTTATATCAAAATATTATGGTCCGGCAGCTCCGCAAATAATGAAATATCGGCAAACATTGCGTAAATGGGCAATAAAAAATAATTCTCAGGTCGCATATTTTTCTCCTGACCGCAAAGCCTTCCGGTATATAGATTATCCAGCGATTACTGAAATGCAGAAAATATTTGATGAAGCAGAAAATATGGTGAAAAATCAGGAAGTTTATCTCGTCAGGGTACGTCGCGCCCGTTTTGCTCTTGATTTGTGTCAGGGGTATACTTTAAGACATCACTTGCGGCGTTCTGCATTGAAACATAAAGCTGATTTGGCAAAATTTACAAAATTATGCGATGATGCTCTGGTTCGCGCTGATGCAACTTATCAGCTTAATCGCAAACGTTTTTTAAGAACAGGCCGCACCCCTCATTTCTGGCAGGAAAAAATGACTATTGAGCAAATGTTTGAGAAACTTGTACGGGGAAAAGCAATAGATAAAAAACAACAATCTACTGGTCCGGCAGCTAACTTGCAAATAGGTAAATAAAAGTTTGTATTATGAAAAATTCCATTAATATTCTTGTTGAAAATTGTAAAGAGCCTGCTGCAGAATGGCGTGGAATGCCTTTTTGGGCATTAAATGGCAAACTGGCACCTGATGAAATACGTCGTCAAATACGAGGTTTCAAAAAAAACGGATTGGGAGGATTTTTTTTGCATGCCCGTACCGGCTTGTCTACTCCATATCTCAGTGACGAATGGTTTGCCGCTGTTTCTGCTGCAGTTGACGAAGCGGAAAAACTTGATATGCAGCCTTTTTTGTACGACGAAGATCGTTTTCCGTCCGGTTCCGGCGGCGGTATTTTGACAGCTGATGAAAAACATCGGGCAAAAGGAATTTTTCTGGAGCAGCTTGATTGGCTGCAGGCACAAAATTATATTCTGCCTGACAGTACAGTTGCAGTTTTTGTCGCTGATTTTAATGGAGTATATGCCAAAAATGCCCGCCGCATACATGATGATTCATGGCGGATGATTGATGAAAATGAAAAGGTTGCTGTTTTTTATACTGATACAATAAAATGCAGTTCATGGTATAATAATTTCACCTATGGCGATACATTGAGTGAAGAAACAGCAGAAGCTTTTATCAAATTAACTCATGAAAAATATAAAAAACGTTATTACGATAAATTTGGTAAGATCATTCCCGGAATTTTTACAGATGAGCCGCGTTATGGGTTTGTTTTAAATCAACCTCAATGGGATGTTGAAAGAAGAATTGCAATGCCATGGACGCCGGGATTGCTTGAGTATTTTAAACAACGTTATAATTATGATGTTACAGACAGGCTCATCGAGCTTTTTTATCAACTTGAAGATGCAGATTCAACTGCTCCGAGAATACATTATATTGAATCTTTGATGCAGTTTTTTCTTAAGGGATTCATCGGCAAATGTTCAAAATGGTGCAAGGAAAATAATTTGATTTTGACAGGACATACCGTTGGAGAAGATTCTCTTTCATATCAGACATTATGCTGCGGCAGTGCTATGCGTTTGTATGAATATATGGAGATGCCGGGTATGGATTTGCTGACGGAACATCACCGGGCTTATCAGACAGCCAAACAGGTTTCATCTGTTGCCAGACAATTCGGCAGGACAAGACGTCTTACTGAAAGTTATGGTTGTACAGGATATGATTTCCCGATTTTGGGGTTCAAAGCGCTTGGTGACTGGCAATATGCCTTGGGGATAAATTTCCGTTGTCAGCATCTGGCATTTTATACAATGGGGGGGGAGGCAAAACGGGATTATCCATGTACTGTAGCGAATCACAGTAATGTTCCTGAAGAGTTCAAAGCAATGGAAGACCGTTTTGCAAGATTGGGAATATGGCTGTCTGCAGGAAAAGAGAAACGCAATATTCTTGTATTGTCTCCTATTGAATCTGCATGGTCTCTGTATCATTGCAATTTCCGGCAGAGTAAAAAAGTACTTGATTTTGATACTGAATTTACAATGTTGAGTCATTCTTTGCTGGCGCATCATTTGGATTTTGATTACGGAGATGAAGATATTATCAGTCGTTATGCAGAAATAAAAAAAATTGACGGAGAAGTATTATTTTTTATCGGAGAAGCCGCATACAGAACAGTTGTTATGCCTCACATGATTACTGTACGCAGTTCCACATTGAAACTTTTACAGCAATTCAGTCAGGCCGGAGGTAAAGTTATAGCATCTGAAATTGTACCTACTCATGTCGATGGTTTTAAACAAATAATTGCAGATTATGGTTGGGAAAAGTTCAGTTCAAATGAAGAGCTTATTGATAAATTGGAAGATTTCCGGGATGTTTCTTTATGTGATAATAACGGAACTGTTTGCAAATCATTGCTTACGCAGTTCAGAAATAACGATGATTTTGATGTTTTGTTTGTTTGCAACACCGGGCATGATGTTGATGTTGGCTGTGGAAATGGAGCGGATTATATTGAATGTGGAATTTTTGAACGCAAGCAGGAATATTCATCTGTAAATATCGAAATTGCAAGCAGAAAAAAAGGGGAAGTTATTGAATTTGATTTTGAAAAATGCAAATATTACCGCCATCAATCTGTTTATGCCGGTGGAAAATGGCATTTTACTGTTCCGTTTGGACGTCTGCAATCACGTCTTTTTATAATTACAGCAGAATCTGGTATGCTTGAATGTGAACCGGCTCCGGAGCAAATATTTGATTTTAAAGATAGTATAAATATTTCTCCTGCCTGTTGGGATTATAATTTATCGGAGATGAATGTTGCACTTTTTGATCATTTTTACTCAACAATATCTGATAATAAAGAATATGTATTGCAGCTGGATTCACTTTTCCGCAAAAAAATCGGTCTTGCTGAACGTGGTGATATTATGGCTCAACCATGGTGTCGTAAAAAAAATAACCAAAACAGCATTGTTGCTGAGTTTTATGCAGATTTTGAGTGTAATACGGATATTCTGGGGCCTGTTTCATTAATTATGGAACATCCTGAACTTTATACGGTTTCGATTAATGGTAAAATTATTGAATTCAAGGACACAGGCTTCTGGCATGAAAAAGCATGGAGAAGATGTATGTTGCTTGACAAGTATTTACAGCGCGGATACAACCGTATAGATTTTAAAACAATTATCAATGATGATCATGCCGGACTGGAAGCTGTTTTTTTAACATGTCCTTTTGCGGTTTATGAAAAAGCTCGAATGATAAATCTTGATGTCCTTCCGGATAAATTACATTCAGTTAACTGGTGCGAGCAGGGATTTACATTTTACAGCGGCAATATAAGCTATTGCACTGATGTAAAATTATCATCACCGTTGAGGGGAGCTGTAAAACTTGAAAATTTTTACGGGACTCCGGCAGATATTTTTGTTAATGATGAATTGGTTGATACTGTTTTTTATTCTCCGGCAACTTCAAAAATTATTGATTTTCCGGCAGAATTTAAATTAAAAATCTCACTCGTTGGTTCTTTGCGTAACAGCTGCGGACCTTTTTTCTGTAAAACAGCACAACCTGTCTGGTGCGGACCTGCT
>JAFVPG010000326.1 GCA_017505415.1 Lentisphaeria bacterium
CCAGCCGAACATATCAATGGAGTCAGCCATCTCTTCACCCCACTCTTTTGTACGTTCCGGGGTAAAATAGTTTGCTTTCAAAACGGCACGGCGTCTTCCGTCAGGGTAAACCTGACCGCTGTAAATATTGGGTTCTCCATTTTTGGTATACTGAATACGATCCGGTCTCTGAAGCGCATATTTGAAATTCCAGAGTCCTGTGATCCATGAAAAAACATTCAATCCTTTACTGTGAGCATCAGCTATCAGATGTTTAAGAAACTTTTTAGTCAAAACATTACTGTAAGGAGCTTCTGTATTAGGTATCCATGAATCATGAACCGGGGCGAGTGCGCCGATAGTGGATTCCGCCCAGCAATAATATTCATAACTTCCGATATATTTCTTTTTGAAAATATTATTGCGGACATCGACCTGTTCACTTCTGAACACCTGTCCGGCATTAACCACACCGAAACCGCTGTCACGGGGAGCAAAATCACTCACTGTGCAAAAATCAACAGCAGTATCAACAATTTTTCCATCTTTGATAAGTTCACAACGAATGGCGGTACCGAACTTGAGATCAGCAGGAAATTTGAACGGTATCGTCAAATCCTGACGGCTTCCGGCTTTGAGTGCAAGTTTTTTTTCTGTCAGGACTTTTTCTGAATCAAGTCCGTAGAAGCATGTAACTTTCAACAGAGCATCAACATTCTTTTTGCCATTATTGCGAATATTCAACACAAGTGAATTATCCTTGCCGGGACGGGTAATGAGTTTGGCAATATCAAAAGAAAAAATTTCCAAATCTTTCGGCTTGATAATACTTTCAGCAAATTCAACTGCAATTGCCGGTTCTGCCGCTGCAAGCAGATAGTAACTGCAATCAAAAGAACCTTTTTTACCGTGCTGGGCAAGCTGATTGAAAACCATTCTCATAAAAGTACGTTCAGAGTTCTCCCCCTCTTTCACACCGGCCATGGCATACTCAAGCCCCGCCAGATTTTTATTTGAAGCAGGCATTATACCGAGTACCGATGAATCAGGATACACAGCCAGACAGTAATTCATACCGGCAATATTTTTGCCATTACCCCCGGAATTACCGGAAATACGCTTATAATCAGGCAGAAAATATCCGTTGCCGTTTCGTTCATTCAGTGTAACTTCAAAAGAATGACGGAGCAAACGGGCAGTATGATCGATATGAACATCATATTTTATGGCGCATGAATTATTGAAAGTAAGAACCTCTCTGACCTTGCCGCCATTAAAATCATAAGAAAATGCAAGTTGTATTTTATCAGAAGTATTAAGCAGAACTTCAGCCTTTGCCTTAGCCTGTTTTCTGCCGATACGGATAGAGGCTGGATTGTAACGTCCGTCATATTTATCAAGTTCACCATCAAGATAAAAAGTCGGCAAAGCCTGCGATACGGAAGCTTTTTTTCTGCCGAAAAATGTTACTCTGGCAGTATAGTTCTGCTTTTTATCAAAAGTTACAGTATAATTCTGATTTTTTACTGTCAATGCTGTTTTGCTCTGACTTAATGTAACAGCATGCAGAGTTACGGATATTGCTGAAAATAGCAGCAGTAAAAGATATTTTTTCATGTTTTCTCCTTCCAACCGGTATTTTGGTTATTTATTTTTCAGAGCTTCCGGAAGTCCGAAATCATTTTCAGTAAATCCGAATTTGCTTAAAATTTCATCGCATTTCAGAATATGGTCCTCTTTGTATTCGCGATGGCTGTCACTGCCGAAAGTAAATTTAACGCCCTGTTCTTTCCAGCCTGCCATTTTTTCTATTATTTTGAAACGGATCACTTCAGGGATACGTTCAGCAAGGATAATACATGGATTGAATTCTGCAAGTTTGCCGTTTTTGACCATAAGCTCACCCAGAGTGTCCCAATACTCCTGCGGTATTTGCAGATAAAGTCCGAAATCCTGCGGTGATGAACGGTTGACAATACAATCTCCGCTCCAGAACGGCAATCCTTCCCACGGATGAGCAATAATATCCACAAGTTCATGATTTGCAAGATAACACAACTGCGAATACCAGTCTTCAAGCACAGCCTTGAAATTATGTTCAGAATAATCAGGTTTGTGAACCCCGGCTATAACATATTCTATTCCGAGACGCTCAATGTCATCTCTGGTGAGATCGATTTGAAGCGGACCGCCAGCCGGACCGCCATACATGATACCATCGATCGGTGTCATAGTCTGAAAAGGTTTTCCGAGAACATTGCAGACAAAACATGAAGCATACTCCCGTTTGGCAATCATTTCACATTCCCACTTGGTTGCGCATGTGACCTCGATTCCGAAATGGAACCCTTTCACATGACCGAACGCATTGAATTCTCTGTTTGCAATTTCAATATCCGGCATATTGAAAGCGGTATGCAGATGATCAGATATGCCGAAATGCTCAAAACCGAGATTCTGACAATGCTGTACGATTTCCGGGATATGCAGACTTGCTGAATCACAGGAACAATGAGTATGAATATGTAAATCCTGTTTAATTATCATAATTGACTCTTTTTGTTTATTTTATTTCGTTATACAGCTGACAAGCATATCAAATTCAGCCTGTGATGAAAGTTTTTTATTAAGGAAAATACTGACTTCTCCTTTGCCGCAAGCAGCAAAAACAGTATTGAATTCTTTTTTGGTGCCGCCGGTTATTTTTGCATCATTCCACGGGTCAGTTACATCAAGCGGCAGAATTTTCGCCAATTCTGTACCGGAGAAATCACCTCTGTTCAAAGTAAAATAACCGTTGAGTATCAACAATTTTGCACCGCTACGTACCGCATGCAGAATATTTTTGCGGGCATATTCCGGAACCGGACGCAAAGGCATATCAGCAAAAATTATTCTTGACGGTAATCTGCTGACATTGACCGGAGGATTGGGGGACAATTCATATTTATTCAAAGTAGTTTCAGGATGCGCTCCGACAGTCATCAAAAAAAAATCTTCTGCCGGTTGCGGACATTTGCTGCGCAAATCAGCAAGCCGCCAATTTTCATAATCTATCCCATAAAATATCCATGTTCCTTCAAGCGGAATATTTTTTGCTTTTTCAAATGCTGAAGCATCAAGTTTTTTGAGTTCAATATTCTGCAAAATATTGATAATCCTGCCGGAAGCATGACCGTAATTGGCAATGACGAGTTCTCCATTGGCATTTTCCCGTATATCGCTTTCATTATCGACCAGTACAGGATTTTTCATGTCATCGACATAGAATTCAGCATATTTTTTTTCAGTATTGAAACGGATACGGCACTTATGATATTTGTCAGTGTCGATTTTACCTGCATAAAGCCACTTATTGGTGCCTCTGCGAAAAATACGCCAATAAGGTTTGCGGAAACTGAAGAGAAGATTTCCCAGTTTCATTTGTAATGAAAAATTATCATAAGCACCTGCAGGAGAAATTTTCAATTCAAAATTCAACTCACCGTATTTCGGAACAGCAACTTTTTTGCGATATGAAGTTCCTTTGTATGGAGAATTGAAAAAAGTCATCCGCAATTCACCATTAATAATTTCAAATACATCCTTTTTATTATCACGGATCTTTTTGAATCCGATCTCTTCAAGCGATTTGATGTTGTTGAATTTTTCTGAAAAAATCACCTCTGCCGCCATACAATATGTTGACATTATTCCCAACAACACTACAAATGCAATCAGAATTTTTTTCATATCCATATCCTCAATTCAATGCACTGCCCCAGAAAGGATCAGCGTTAAGGTCTTTACCGTCAGCAGGCGGAGTTGGGATATTTTTCTTTTTGAAATGTTCAACATGTCCGTCAATCATAAGAGCATTACAGCCGCCGGAGTGACGGAATTCAAAACCTTTTTTGGAAGTATCATTGGAAACATCAGAATCAGATTTGATATGATAACGGTTATTGCCGTTACTCGGCTCGCTGAACCACATGCGTAAAGTCGGATTCTGAACTGACTCAATCTTACGTGATTGTGCATTATTGGGATCAAAAGTAAAATAATTGATTGCAAAATTCCAAGTATCAGTTCCATCTTCAACAATATCTGCATAACATCTGTAACGTTTATTCAAAACTCCATTAGTTTTGGCGTTATTTGAATAATAAAAATCTTGAATGTAGCCTGCATTCATCAAAACTTTATGCCATGCAACACTATCTCCATCAACACTGATATAAGTTGAAGGAAACACACGATTATTATCATCAAGATACAGCTGCAATTCAGTTCCGAACTGACGCATATTGCTGGTACAAGATATTTGTCTGGCCCGGTCACGCGCCTTGTTAAGTGCAGGCAGCAGCATACCGGCAAGAATTGCGATGATAGCAATAACTACCAAAAGTTCAATGAGAGTGAAACAACTTCCGATAATATTACCTTTGTCATGTCGTTTTAGGTTGATTTTCATTTTTTATCCTTTCTGTTAAGGGGTTGTTGTTCTCATATTTTTGTCCGCAGATGCGTAAGGCAAACCGCCTTGACATGTCGTGCAATA
>JAFVPG010000327.1 GCA_017505415.1 Lentisphaeria bacterium
CTCTTGCGGACTTGAAAAAGAACATTTTCCATAACGATCAAATAAGCCTCGACCTCGGTGAAACCCTTACCGCTTTGAGTGTAAGTTGTCCTCAAAACCCTGCGGCAAAACTCGCCTTAAGCAAACTCGCTCTGCTTAAAGGTTGTGAAATGCACCTGAGTCATATTCCGGGTGCAGGCGATGCAAACGCCCTCCGCAAAATCGGTATCAACTGCACCAGTGAACCCCGCTTCACCGGCAGAAATCTGCTTGTTGAATAGTTGGAATAAAGGGGAGAGGAAAAACTTTTTTCTTGATTAAAAGAAAAAAGTTTTTCCTCTCCCCTTAAACCCCTCACTTTTTCAAAAAAGAAAAGGGTACTTATTTATATATTATGCAAGTTCTGTCGTGTTTGGCGAGGCTTTTTTATTTGTCTGAATTGTAAACGAAATATGCCAATACAACAGCAAATATTAGCCAAAGGCTATGCGGGTGGAACGCCCAAAAAAGAAAAGGGTACTTTTTTATAGATTATACCGGCTTTTTCGTGTTTGGCAAAACATTTATTATTTGCTTTGTCCTCAAGATTAATTGCTGACTTAGTACTAAATATCAAAAAAAATGAGTCCGGTAAAATACCGAACCCATTCTACATAATTTAACCTGTGCAAATTTTTATGGTCACATCAATCAACAATGCTTACAATTAATTCTCCAGAATCATTCCATGAAATCGCTTCTGCTTTTTTATCAGCATCGCGACTTACCTGAGAAGCATTTTGAATTACACATGGGATATGCTCATCATTGATATGAATATAAGTTCTTTCTTCGACCCAACATATTTTTCCTTTTTTGCCAATTAAAGCATCGTTAAGGCTTTTATGCTTTTGTGGAGCAATAATTTTGTCAATAATTTGTTTTACGATTTTTGTATACACAAAAAAATGCAAAACCAATATTAACGCAAAAATTATTACCCACCATAACATAAGCCAAATCCAATTATCGGTTGGTAAGAAATGCAAAATAATGAATGTAAAAAAAACATCAGCAAAAACTGTTAATACTCCACCTTGAAAAATGAATAAATCAACAATCATCAGCACAATGCTGATGATTGTCAACGCCAAAGTCCAATGCATTCCTAAAAAGTCTGTCATTTTTCCGTTGTCCTTGAATTTACATCCATAAATAAATTCATATTTCCAAAAGAATTTGGCAGGAAAACCTTATCTGCGGGATTTTTACTTATTGCATTGAAACCGTCAACATATTTACCTGCAAGCAGAACAGGAATTATATTTTCAGGATTGACATTTCCTGCTTTGCAAATTTTTTCAATATAAAGAGCATCTGCTTCAGCAGCAAGCTCTTTTGCACGAAAATTACCTTCTGCAACCATAATAGAAGCTTCTTTTTCTGCTTCTGCTTTTACAATAATTGCTTTTTTCTCAGCTTCTGCTTCTGCTAATAATGCTTGTGCCTTGGCTTCTGCTGCAAGTTTTGCAGCTCTTTTTTCTCTTTCTGCTGCCATTTCTAAACGCATAGCATTAGTTGTTGCATCATCCGTTTCGAGTTCCTGAATTTCAACACGTTGGATAGCAATTCCCCAGCGAGCGGCAATAGCAGCAACTTTTTCGGTAATATCAGCATTAAGTTTTTCTCTGTTGGTCAACAAATCATCCAATTTACTTGCCCCAATGCAACTGCGCATAGAATTCAATGACTGATCAATCAAAGAACTGATTAAATTGTCAACAGAATAAACAGCTTTTTCCGGGTCAGTGATACGCCAGAAAATTACAGCATCAATCCGGACAGGAACATTGTCTGCTGTATGATAATCACGGGGTTTTGTATCCAGTCTCTGGTCAGATAATTCAATAACAGTAAAATCACCAACTACTTTGCAAGCAACAGGTTCTCCGTTAGCACTCCATCCACAATCACGAACAACATTTTTCTGTTTTTCGATAAATGGCACTCGCATATGCAGGCCTGCCGGAATAATTTTTGAAAATTTTCCCAATCGTTCAATGATAACACAATGAGCTTGAGGAACGGTGTAGATGATAGACATGTTAAAATCCTTTCTGCATTTTTATGCCTTCGTTTTATAAAACTATTCTCATTCAGCAAAAAAATTCAAAGGACAAAAAAGGTCTACAAAGAATAATGTGAAACAAAGAGAAAATTCAGATACAAAAAAGCCGAATACCCAAGACTTGCACTACATCCGAGGCCCGACCAAGAGCCTGCCAACCACAATGCAAATAGGGGTATCCGGCAAGAATGTGTAAAGACACAATCTCACTGGACACAAATCACCTGTTGTGGTTAGCAAAAAACAATTTTCAACTTGGTCGGTTTCGGATGTATTTGCCATAAAATGTGAACAGTTTTTCAATTAACCGTTGTCATTATAACAACACTGTAAATATACTGCGGATTAAACAAAATTCAAATTAAAAAAATAATAATATTGTTTTTTTTTACATATGCTCTAAGATTATGACAGAAAACACTTACTTATACTAAAAAAAACTTAAAGTTTTCAGGTATAGTGCTGCAATAGCAACGAACTGGCATTCCCTTATCCCGCCATAGTTCTTGGCGACGGCGGCAAACAGTTTAGTATTTCACTAATAAACACGACATAGTCTGCTCAAAATATAAACAAATGCCTTTTTTAAAAAAATACAAAAAAAATTTTACTTATCCTGACACGCGAATAAAATAATAAAGCTGTCAATCAATATTGCTAACAGAGCTTTTGTGAAAATAGATTATTTTTCTTTGAAGCCGGCTTTGCGTGCGGATTTCAGATAATATTCTGCCTTTTCAGGATTGTTTTTCATCAAATGAAGCCCCCAATAATGTTGAGCAGCAGGATGGCCGCTGCGGGCAGATTCCTGAAGCCAGCGCAGCGCTGTCGCCTCATTCTTTTTAACATGTTTGCCTTCAATATATAATTTATACAGAAAAAACTGGGCATCACAATTATTCAGACGTGCCATTTTACCTGCCATCGGGATAGCTTTGGCATAATTATTTTCAGCGACAAGTTTATAGACAGGAGCCATCTCTTTTCTACCCGCTTCATGCCGCGGAGTGCGAAAAAGGAAAAGCAGTACAATAACTAACACTATAATACCAGGGATTCCATAAAAAAGCATATTTTCAACATTTCTGGTCATATAAGCCTCCTATTATCAACTCCCTGCATAAAATCTTTATAATGATATATTTTCATAAATCCGAATTCAGGCAAAACAACCTCCGTAAAATCAAAACGCAACGGCATATGCATTGCTTCCACCAGCCGCACATATTCATGAGCCGCCCGGATATTACGGCGCATCTGACGCACCTTGTAATTATCTATCGGACGGTATTTACCGATTTTCCGCAAAGTTTTCACCTCAACGAAAACAAGAGTTTCACCATCTCTGGCGACAATATCCAATTCCCCGTATGAAGTTCTGAAATTGCGTGCCAGTATCACCATGCCTTTATGCTTAAGCAGTGCAGCACACAACCTCTCTCCTCTGCGCCCCAATCTCAAATGAGCTTTACGTTTAGCTGTATATTTCATAGTAAATATAGAATCGGGGCAGAACAGAAAAAAACTTTTTGTAAAAAGTTTTTTGGCGTTCCTCACCGTACCCCTTTTGTCCTTTTTACAAAAACTCTTGTGTTACACTTCAGATTTTTTAAAATAAAAAATACATTTGCCTGACACACTAAAATTCGCATATCTATTCCCCAATATCCTTTTCTTTTTTGAAAAGGAGAGGGGTTTAAGGGGAGAGGAAAAACTTTTTTCTTTTAATCAAGAAAAAAGTTTTTCCTC
>JAFVPG010000328.1 GCA_017505415.1 Lentisphaeria bacterium
CATTGAGTTCAGTGTAAGCGGGAGCGATTTCCTGACCGTTAATCCCGAGTTCAAAGACATCGACGAGAGTGGGATCATCTTTGCAGGTTCGGGCGAGCGGAAGAAGTTCGGCAGGAAGACGTGTTACGAAAGTGGGCTGAATATTGTTGCATTCGCACATTTTTTCATAAACTTCATTGGTGATGTCGAGTTCGGACATTTCCATGCAGACGTTAAGTTTGAATTCTTCCGTTGCACGTTTGACTTTTTCTTCTTTGGTCAGTTCAAACCAGTCAGCACCGGCTTTTTCACGGACGATGTCATGATAAGTGATTCTGCGCCAGGGTTTTTCGAGGTTGATGACTTTGCCGTTGCCATGATCGATTTGCAATGTACCGATAACTTTCATGGCGACAGTAGTGATAAGATCTTCGACAAGTTCCATCATGGAGTTGCAGTCACCGTAAGCCTGATAGACTTCCATCATGGTAAATTCAGGATTGTGGCGGCGTGAAACACCTTCATTACGGAAGTTGCGGTTGAGTTCAAAAACTTTTTCAAAGCCGCCGACGAGGAGACGTTTGAGGTAAAGTTCAGGAGCAATACGCATATACATCGGAGCATTGAGAGCTTCGTAGTAGGTTTTGAAGGGATTGGCTGAAGCGCCGCCTGCGATAGCCTGAAGCATGGGAGTTTCGACTTCCATGAAACCTCTGTCTTCCATAAAGCGGCGGATTTCACGGATGATGGCGATACGCTGCTGGAAAACTTTACGGCTGTCATCATTGACGATCAAATCAAGATAACGCTGACGGTAACGCTGTTCAACGTTGGTAAGACCGTGATATTTTTCGGGGAGGGGGCGGAGAGATTTGCAGAGAACCTTGAAGTTTTCAGCTTTGATTGAGAGTTCGCCGGTTTTGGTGGTAAAGAGATGACCTTCAACGCCGATGATGTCGCCGATGTCCATGCGTTTGAAGAGGTCGAATTGTTCTTCACCGATTGAATTTTTGCCGATATAGAGCTGTATCCTGCCGGAAGAATCTTTGACGTCGGCGAAAATTGATTTGCCCATAACACGGATAGCGGTGAGACGACCGGCAACGATTGCTTTCTGAATTTCATCTTCGGGGGCTTCCGGATTGAATTTTGCACGGCAGTCAGCAATTTTTTCGTGATTGTCGAAACGTTCACCGTAGGGATTGATCCCCATCGCTTTGAGATCTTCAGCTTTTTGCAGACGCTGTGCAAAAAGTTCATTCATTTCCTGTTGATTTTCAGCGTTGAGCTGTTCTTCATTAACGGGGGCAGTGTTTTCACTCATTGTAAAATTCCTTCTATGTGTAAATGTTTTGAAAATTTATTGCAATTTATATAATATAACATCATTTTTTAATCTTGCAATCTAAAAGTTTGATGCTATCTTAAATAAAGTTGAGTTTTTTTTAGAAAAGGAGCTGTTATGAAAGAAAAAAATCATCCTTCACACAGTAATTTTACAGACAATCATAATTTAATCGGTGATGCATGGCGTATTATGCGTATCATGGCGGAATTTATTGATTCATTTGAAGAAATGAATGATCAGATGCCGAAACTTGCAGCAATTTTCGGTTCTGCCAGATTGAAAGAAGATAATCATTATTATCAGGATGCACAGCGTTTGGCAGCATTGCTGGTCGAAAATGGTTACGGCGTGATTACCGGCGGCGGCGACGGAATCATGGGAGCAGGCAACAAAGGTGCATACAAAGCCGGAGGTACTTCTATCGGTTTGAATATAGCTTTGCCGCATGAACAGAAACCGAATAAATTTCAAACGCTGGCTCTTAGATTCCGTTATTTTTTCACCCGCAAGGTCTGCTTTCTCAAGTATTCAACAGCGATAATCGTTTATCCCGGAGGGTTCGGCACGCTTGACGAATGTTTTGAATCACTTACTTTGATTCAGACCCGTAAAATCAACCGTATTCCGGTCATTCTGGTGGGACATGAGTTTTGGGATGGACTGGTTGATTGGATAAAAGTAACTCTTCTTGAAAATAAACTCATTTCCGAAGAGGATCTTGATTTATTCAAAGTTGTTAAAGATTCAGATGCGGCAATGGCATATTTGCTTGAGTGTCACGAGGATTTTGTAACAAAAAGTGTAAAACCGCTTTAATTTCAAAGAAAATAAGTTGAATTTTTATAAAATTATGGTAAATTATTAAACCTTAAAAAAATATAGATAATTATTTTTCAAAAAAAGGAGTAAAAAATGTTTGAATTCGGCTTTTCAAAAGAAGACATCACACCTGTATGGGGACTTCCTCTTGTCGGTTATTTCAACCCCCGTCCCAATCGCGGTGCTTATGATCGTTTGAGTGTCAAGGCTGCTGTTTTCCGTACCGGAGATGAATGTGTCGGTGTTGTTTCTTTTGACTTGTGTTTTGTAACCCGTGCTTTGGTCAAACGTTTTCAGGAAGGCGTTGCAAAAGCAGGATTGCCCTGTGCTGGAAAAGTTATTTATTCTGCAACTCATACTCATACCGGTCCTTACACTACTCCCTGTTTCGGCCCCGGTGAAGAAGATTGCTGTTCTGAAGAATATCTCTCAGATCTGGTTGCTAAAACCGTTAAAGCTCTTACTGATGCCTGCAAAAGCCTTGCACCCGCAGAACTTTACAGCACTGCAACCAATTGTCATTCTCTCGCTTTCTGCCGCCGTTTCGTTATGAAAAATGGTAAAACTCTGACCAACCCCGGCAAACTCAATCCTGAAATTGATCATCCCGAAGATGAAATTGATTCAAATGTTTATGTTATGGCTGTCAAACAGGAAGGTCAGTACCGTTTGATTATGACCAATATTTCCAACCATACTGATACTATCGGCGGTGATTATGTTTCCGGTGACTGGCCTGTTGCAATGGAAGCGGAAATCCAGCACGGCTTGGATTGCGGCGTTCCTGTCATGACTATTATTGCTCCTCAGGGCAATATCAACCATTTCAATGTTGCAACCGATGCAAATCAGACTTGCTACGCAGAAGCACGCCGTATCGGCAAGGCTTACGGACAAATCGTTCTTTCCGCACTTTACGGGTTGAATAAAGTTGAATGCGACAAAATCACATTCGCCAATACCGAAATTGAAATGCCTTATATGAAGGTTACTGACGAAGAATACGCTGAAGCCAAAAAAGTTTATGAAGCAAACAAAGATGCAACCATGGAAGCCGGTCGTGACTTCACTTCTGAAGATATTGCCAAATGCCATCCTTATGTTATGAAATTTTTTGCTGAACGTTTGATGAGCTGCCGCGACAAAGCAATTCCCGGTGTCCGTATGGAAGAATTTGCAGCAATCACTTTCGGTGATGAAATTGCTATGGCAACTTTGCCCTGTGAAGCATTTGTTGAATTTACCCGTGAAATCCGCAAGGCTTCAAAATATCCTATGACTTTTGTTGCTGCATTGGCTCAGGGGGAAATCGGTTATATCGGTATGCCGCATAATTACGGCAACGGCGGTTATGAAACCAGCCCCAGCAATACTGTCGCAGACCGTAATATCGGACCTGCCATGCTCAAAACAGTAAAAGATTTGCTGAAGTAATATTATGGATATAAAAAAGCCTTTTGCGGAACAATTTTCCGACAAAGAACGCAGAAAATACAGAAGATTTGCAACCACTTCAGCAATAACCGGTTGCATTTCTGAATGGGTTCTTGACAGCAATACAGTCATCATTTTGTATTTGGTGATGTTGGGAGGAAGTGAATCTTTCTCCATGTTTTCCAGCGGTATTTCAGGATTGGTTACGGTTTTGATGTCAATTCCCTTTGCGGGAGTAGCGAATAAAATCGGCTTGCGTGTTTCGTACCGCAGTGCAGTATATCTCGGCATGTTTGCATTTACTTTGATGGCGGCGGCTCCGTTTTTCGGGGCTGTTGCCAAATATGTGGTTATTGTCGGATGTTTTTTGTATTGTATTTCACGACCGCTTTATGCGGCGACATGGTATCCGCTGTGTGACGCATTTTTGCTGAAATCTGAACGCGGTTCATTTTTCGGCAATATGCGTTTTATCTATATGACGCTGAATGCGTTGCTGATTTTCGGCGCAGGTAAGCTCATGGGCGCCAAGCCGCCGATTTGGATAATGCAGCTGGTTATTCTTTTTCCCGGACTCATGCTTTTCGGACGCAAAATTTGTATGGACAAACTGCCGATAAATCCGATATCGGAGAAGAATGCTTACGATTTGCGTAAAGCGATTGCAATTTCCATAAGAAATTCTGAACTTATGGGATTTGCCTTTTATATCTGTATGCTTAATATGGCAGTTTCCGCTGCGATTCCGCTGGCAATTCTGTATATGAAAACGATATTGAATTTCAATGCGTTCCAGATAATGACAATAACTTCAATCGGACTTGCAGGATATATTTCAGGTTATGCATGTGTCGGAGGTTTGATGAGGCGTATCGGGACGAGAAATTTTCAGCTGCTCACGCACGGACTTTTTATCGTATTTCTCTGCGCATTGTTCTTTATCAAACCTGACGGGGCATATCTGCCGCTGCGATTCGGTGTATTGTTTTATCTTAACGGTATAGCTTCTGCATTTTTGCTGTGCCTGGCATCAACTGAAATGCTTGCGCTTGCCAAACCGAGCAATAAACTTATGGCGTCGGCGATGGTTTCAACTTTCCAGAATCTCGGCGTGTGTGTCGGTCGTACAGGTTCGTCAATCATTCTCGGGATTTGTGTTTTGAGTGAATCATGGACGCTTTTCGGAACAACTTTTACCAAGTACAACACCTTCTTCGGACTCGGGGTGTGCATGGTACTTTTCAGTTTGTTGTTTTTGTTGTTGTCCCCATCTGTTGTGCCGAGGCACAAGGATTATTACGAACCGTCAAATTAAAAAAATATTGAGGAGTCTGTTTTATGAAAAAATTTGCAGTTATTGTGCTTTTTTTGAGTTTTTGCCTGTATGCAGCAGCAGCTCATAATGATAAATCATGGTATAAAAATAATGAAAAACATATAGCAAAAAATTTGGATGAAAACGGAGTCCCGATAGATCCTGACTGCAAGTTTCAGACTTTGTGGGAAAATGTCACGATGAACAAAGTTGCTTCACGGGCAAATATTCCCAATAAATTTGAAAAAATGACTGTCGTAAAATTTCATTATGCAGGAGCCTGGGTCGCATGGAGTGATGAAAAAGGGTATCATGAACCTTTGGTTGCCAAGTATATTCCATGGAGTAATTTTCCGGACGAAATAAGTGAATATTATGCA
>JAFVPG010000329.1 GCA_017505415.1 Lentisphaeria bacterium
ATATAATATTATTAATAGTAACAACCATAATTTGTCAACAATGTAAACCATATAACGAAATCAGGATTTTTCCGGTAAATGATTGATATTTTAAAAGATTTTATTGTATCTTGACTTGAATATTTAAAAAAATGGTATATATTATTCGTTCACAGAAGTTGTTATGATTTTATATTCAAGTTGGATAATTTAAAAGGAGATTTATTATGAAAAGAACATTCCAACCCTCAAATCGCAGAAGAAAACGTCGTATCGGTTTTATGGCACGTATGAAGACCAGAGGCGGCAGATTGGTTTTGAAACGCCGTCGTCAAAAAGGTCGTGCTGTTCTCTCTGCATAATCTTTGAAAAACCTGTAATCTGTACTTTTTTAACGAAAAGTACAGATTTTTGGTATTCTCCGGGATAGTTCGTATGTTAAAAAAAACATTGAAAAAAGAGGACAAATTAAAACTTAAATCCGAGTTTGAAAATGTCCGTTTCCTCGGAGAAAAAGTCGTTTCAAAGGGGTTTTTGACCGTTGTTGCAAAATCTTTTGACGGTCTTTCCAATGTCCGCTGCGGTGTTATTTGCAGTCGTAAATACAGTTTATTGGCTGTGCGGAGAAATCGCGCACGCCGTTTGTTGTTTGAAAGTTTCCGTTTGCTGAAACATGAAATTCAGCCGTGTCATATAGTTCTTATTCCACGAAAAAGAATGCAGGATTACAAACTTGCTGATACTATGGCTGAATTGAAAGATTCTCTTCAAAAATTGAAAGTATTGGAATGAAGATAATTAAATTTTTTTCTTCTGTTTTTTCTTGTTTTTTGATTGGGATCATACGTATTTACAAAAAATTTATATCACCGTTATTTCCGAGGTGCTGCCGTTTTACACCCAGCTGCTCGAGTTATGCTGTTGAAGCGATAGAGATACATGGAGTTGTTGCAGGTTTGTGGTTGACATTCAAGCGTTTGATACGGTGTCAGCCGTTTTGCAAAGGCGGTTACGATCCGGTGCCGCCGAAAAAATCAAAAAAATAAGCCGTTGATTCTTTACTTGTGGCTTTAAAAAGATTCTTTTTATTGAAGGGATTTATTGTGAAATTAGATAAAGAAACTGTAATTGTTCTTGCAATTTGTATTGTAATTTTATTCGGATGGGAACCTTTCTGCCGTAAAATAGGATGGCTTCCTGAAAGAACTGAAATAAAGACTGTCAAAAAAACTGACAGCAAAAAAGATGATGCCGGACAACAGAAAACAGTTGTTCCTGCAAAGAAAAATGAACTTGAGACTCCGGTTGAAAAAAAAGTTGAAATAAAAAAACTTCCGCCTCTTTCTCTGAAAAATGATTTGTGTGAAGTGGTTTTTAAAGAAGATTACTCATCTATCTGCAAAATAGTTTTTAAAAAATTTCTTAACAGTAAACGTGATAATAACATCATAATCAATGATAATTATGATCTTCAGCAGGGAATGCTTTCCATAGATCTGCCGAAATCTGAAATAATTTCAAATAAGGTAACAGATCATAAAAAAATTGCCGATAACAAAGTTGTGATTTATAATAAAATTATTTTCAAGGATGGTTCTTCAGCAGTTTTTGAACGTATTTATGAATTGACTGACAGATATGTGGTAAATTTCAGTATTGCAATTAAAAGCAATAGAGATATGAATTTACCGATTTTTGAAGTCAGCGGCGGTGATTTACAGAGTTGGAGTCTGCTTTCAGGAGATAAGATCCGCAGTGACAGACTTGAAATTACGACTTTTGACCGTGAAAAAGATGACGAAGAACTTGATTGTACAGTTTCAGATTCTAAATTTTTCCTTTCACCTGCACTTGTAGTACGCTGGGAGGCTTTAAGTAATAAATTTTTTGCTCTTATCCTTAAAGGAGATGATAATTTCACTCCGATTGCCAAACGTATGAAGCTTAATGGCAAAAAAGAGTATCTCGCTTCAATCGCAGCTCAATATACCAATGTCAAACTTGCAAAAAACAGCGAAAAAGTTTTTAATTTTCAATACTATGCCGGTCCGAAAGAACCGGATTTATTAAAAGAATTTGATCCTGATTGCAATATTCTCATACATCTTGCATGGGGACCTCTTAATGGACTTGCCAAAGCTCTTTTGTGGGCATTGGTTAAACTTAAAGATATTTGCGGTTCATATGGTTGGAGTATTATTATTCTGACTGTCATTGTCCGTCTGATTTTCTGGCCTATTACCAAAAAATCAAATGAATCAATGAAAAAAATGCAGCAGTTGCAGCCGCAAATAAAAGAATTGCGTGAAAAATACAAGGATAATCCGCAGCTCCTCAACACTAAAACAATGGAATTGTATCAAAAAGAAAAGGTCAATCCATTTGGTGGCTGTTTGCCGATTCTGTTGCAGATTCCGGTATTTTTCGCCTTGTATGCGACACTTGATAATGCGCTTGAATTGCGTCAGGTTCCGTTCTGGTGGGCATCTGATTTGGCAATGGCGGATACAGTCTGGTCGCATCCGCTGGGTTTTTCAATTTTCGGTATCAGCAATCTGAAATTGAATCCCCTGGTAATTGTTATGACGGCATTGATGGTTGTGCAGCAACGGATAACTCCGAGTGCGATGGATCCTGCACAGCAGAAAATGATGGCATTGATGCCGGTGTTTATGCTTATATTCCTGTATGATCTGCCTTCCGGTTTGACTTTGTACTGGACAGTAAGCCAAATTTTCAGTTTGCTGCAGGTGTATTTGCAGCGCAAGTTTGATAAAAAGAAAAGTGCCGTAGCATAGAATGATACAAGCGGTACAAAAGGAGAATTAAAATGCTTTCAAAATTTGAAGAACAAAAAGAAAAAGCAGTAAAGACACTTGGAATGATGTTTGATTATCTCGGTTTTGAGGCAAGCATCCGCGGTGAAGAAAAAAATGAACGTATTGCAATCAAAATAAATTCTGAAGAACCCGGCCGTATCATCGGCAAAAGCGGTCAGACACTTGATAACATGCAATATCTTTTGAATCTTATCATGTATAATAATGATAAAGAATTTCCCCGTATCATGCTTGATATTGACGGCTATTCCAGAGGTCGTGAACGTGCAAAAGGAGAACGTCGTGAACGCGGCAGCCGTGATCGCCGCAAAAATGACAGCGGTATTCCTGAAGAAGCCTTGAAACAGCAGGCACTTGATGCCGGAAAAGAAGTCAAACGCTGGGGCGAATCAGTTACTTTGCCGTTGATGAATCCGCATGATCGCCGTATCATTCACATGACATTGAAAAATGATGCTGAGCTTGTAACTGAGAGTGAAGGCGAAGGCACAATGAAAAAAGTTGTAATTTCTTTGAAAAAATAATAAAAAAAGGCTTGATAAACGCAAAAAATGCGTTATATTAAGCCTATACCTTGTCGGGGTGTGGCTCAGTCTGGCTAGAGCGCTGCGTTCGGGACGCAGAGGCCGGAGGTTCAAATCCTCTCACCCCGACCATTTTTTTTGCCTTGATTCCAAGGCAAAAAATATGAAGCCGTCAGGCTTCGCTTCATGCACCTCAGGTGCGCTTCATGGCACAACGTGCCGCTTCATACGGCGAAGCCGTGCTTCATAAAAGCCTGACAATGAAGCATTGTTCCGCTACCGCTCCACAATATGAAGCAGCTCCCGTCTTCATTTCATTACGCCGCGGCAAGCCATTTCATTACGCCGCGGCAAGCCATTTCATTCCGCTATGAAGCATCTCCCGTCTTCATTTCATTACGCCGCGGCAAGCCACTTCGTTCCGATATTATGAGAAAATTAAAAATGAGAGTTTACTTCCGGAGAATGCGCTAATCCACATAAATTCTCCCCAAATTCTCCGCTATAAGAGGTCAGTTAGACCTC
>JAFVPG010000330.1 GCA_017505415.1 Lentisphaeria bacterium
ACTTATTGACCGTTATGACCGCTATGGTATAGAAGCCGGATTTGTACTTCCCGTAGTCAATTCAGAAATATATCTGCCGCAAGCTAACGAAGATATACTTGAAATGGCTGAAAAATATCCGAAACGCCTTTTCCCGTTTTGCAATGTTGACCCCAGAGCTTTGATAAACCGTGCCGATGCTCCTCTTGATATTGTATTACAGTATTACAAAGAGCGCGGATGTATCGGGGTCGGAGAAATCATGCCCAATATGCCTATGAATGACGAAAAAGTACAGAATCTTTTTGCATGTGCGGAAAAAGTCGGAATTCCTGTTACAACTGATGGTTCGGATCGTCCAGACGGAGATTTCGGATTATATGACCTGCCCGGACTGCCTTATCTGGAGCATACATTACAGCGATTCCCTGATTTGAAATTTATTGCTCACGGTCCGATGTTCTGGGCAGAATGTACCCCTGTACGCCGTCCTGCAAGAAATAAGCCGGTATTCCGTAATGACGGTTTCCAATATGGCTCACCCAGAGATACTGCAATGATTTTAGAAGAGGGAACTGCGCAGGAGCTTTTGCGTGATTTTCCAAATCTTTACGGAGAATTATCTGATGCATTTTATATTTTGCTGAACAGAGATGAAGATTATGCTGTCAAATTTTTGATTGAATTTCAGGATAAATTATTTTTCGGAACAGATTGCTGCAACAGCGAAACAGAATCCCAATTCAACGGTAAATTATGGTTTGATAAAATGCATGAAAGCGGCAAACTGCCGACAGAAGCATGGAAAAAAATTTGCCGTAATAACGCTATCGATTTTTTCAATCTTGACCTGGAGAAGGCATAATGCAGGAAATTTCACGTTATTCAATTGACAGTAACGGGGATCTATTAAAATTCGGTTCAACAACCCGTTTCAATAGAGTCCTTTACGGTGGACATGACAAAGATAAAGAAAATTATGGTAAATTTTTTACATTTGCCGGTGATGCCCCTATTTTTATGGGGGCTGCCAGTGATTGTCTTAAAAACAACTGGTGTTATCAGGCAAAATGCGGTGTGTTAAAAAGTGGTCTTGCCATGACTCCGGGAGTAACTTTCTGCACCCCTGACAGATATTCACGTTATTTTCATGAAGCTACTGATATATTTACAACATATCATCATGGTTACATGAGTTATAAAGTCGGACATTTTTCTGGTTATTTCCCTGAAGCAGAAGCAAAAATAGAAGTCTATCCACTGCAAAAAGACGACGGATATCTCGTGTATTATGATATTATTGCAGATTCTCAAGTGAATTTCGGTGCAGTTCTCGGCGGCATGACTGATTATATCGGACGTTTTGATCCGCATGACAGTTTAAACCGTGACCCTGAATTGAGTGACTGCAATGAATCATGTGCTGAAGTATGTGATTTTTATGGCAGAATATTCAGAAAATCTCCTGATGCGGAAATTATCACAGGTAATAATTTCGGAGCCAAACTGATTGCTGACGGTGCAGAAGCTTATACAGAAAGTTCTCTCTCTATGGCTTTCGTTGAACATCCTGGCCCGAAAGCTGTACTTAAATTTTCAAAACAGCTTATGCCCGGGGAATATCTTAAGGGATATATTGTCGTACTCTATAACAGTACTCCGGAAATACTGAAATCTTATCTTGATAATGATCCTCGTGAAAATATCATTTGCGAAATAAAAAAGAAATCTTCAGGAATTGTAATGCATTCTCCTGATAAAAGACTTGATTCAACTGTAATTGATCAGCAAATCGCTTTGGATGCGGCATATCATAATCCGACATTTTTTCATGGAGCAATCGGCTATCATGCTCCATTTCTCGGCTGGCGCGGCTGGTACGGCGGCACACTGGCAAACTGGAGTGAGCGAATTCGTGCCGCCACACGTGCCCATTTGGCTACACAAATCCCTGTCAAAGGCAAAGAAGAAATATGGTACGATGGAGCAGACCGTCCTGATCTGGATCATGAAGGCACTCAATATCATCATTTGAAAAATTCTCACGGCAAACTTACCGCTATGTTGTATATGGAAGATATTTACGATATGCAGCAGGTGGCAACCGATATGATTTTTCACTATCTGGAACGCAGCAAAGACCTCGAACTCGGAGAAGAAATATTTGATTCCATGTCAAAAATGTTGGCATGGGAAGAACGCATTTTTGACTTTGACAGTGACGGACTTTACCAGAGTTTCCTTAATACATGGATTTCTGACGGACATGTTTATAACGGAGGAGGATGTACACAGTCAAGTGCATATAACTATCGTGCCAATACTGTAATGGCAAAACTCGGCAGAAAACTCGGTAAAGATGTAATAGTTTTTGAACAGCGTGCAGCAAAAATTGCAAAAGCCGTAAACGAAAAACTTTATCTTGAAGATGCGGAAGTTTATGCTGAATATGTCGACACTGTCGGCAATAAACTTATTCATCCTGCACCTGAACTTTCAACAATTTATCTCGTTTCGGAGAGCGGTTTGGCCTCCCCTGAACGCATGGCAAGTTCACTTAAATATACAGAAAAAAATATTCGCAGTATTCAAACTTATAATCGTAAGGGCAGAATCGCTTATTCATCTGCATGGCTGCCCAAAAAATATTCAACATGCGGACTTTTCCCGGCAGAAAATGCAGCATTGGCACTGGCTTATTTCAAAAATTTTCGCAAGGCTGAAGGGTTACAAATACTTGACGGTTTGCTGGATGCTTTTGCATTGAGTCTTTCCCCAGGCGGTATTTCGCATGTCCTGACAGCACATGCCAGTAACGATTACGGAGACTGGGATTTTACCGATGTTACAAGTTCATATCTGCGTATGATAGTTGAAGGTTTGTGGGGGGTAGGTTATAAACGTCTGGATGATCTCATTGAAATCGCACCACAACTGCCTGAAACATGGAATACAGCAGAACTTGAACTTTCAGATTTAGCAATAAAGTATCACAATGATAACGGTAATTTTATACTCAAAATTTCAACTGAACTTACAGAAGTAAAAAAAATATCTATTCCAGGAAAGATAAAACTTGTAAATATCAGCGATAAAAAGTGCAGAATTGAAAATATTTCCGTTGCCGGCATTCCAGTTACTGAAATATTCTGGCATGGAATAGGAGCTTTGGAAATTGCTTATAAACTCATTGAAAGCTCATGTAATGATTCAATAAAACTGCAAATCGGTATTCCAGAACGTCCTGTTGCAGAAAAAGTTCCGTCATGTTTTGAAAATATTGACATCAGTAATTTTTTCAATGCGGAAATAACAGAAGTATTTAATCAGAAATTTATGTCCCCACGTCCGCAAGGATATTCTATCGGAGCACGGATAAACGGACGTTATGCCTGGGAATGGAATCAGTTTGGACACAATGAACTTATTATAAGCGATACTGCATTACGCAATGCTCCTGATGGTATTTTTAAAATCGATTCAAACTGGTCGTTTCCAACTCCTGCTGCCGGCGCAAACTGTCTCTGTGTTTCTGTTTGGGACAATTTCCCGACAACAATGGAAATCCCTCTGAACGGCAAAGCCACTGAACTCGTGCTTTTTGTTTTCGGGTCGACCAATGCTATGCAGAGCTATGTTGAAAATGCCAGAGTCTCTGTCGCTTATCAGGATAATTCTAAAAGTGTTTGCAAACTCGTTGCGCCGCTGAACTTTGATGACTTCCTTGTTGCACCTGTGCAGCAGCAATTTGAGACTTTCTATTGGGCAAACGGCAATCACGGCACCGTGATAAGAGTAAAACTTGATAAATCAAAAGAACTCAAAAACTTCCGTATTGAAGGTATTGCAAATGAAGTAATTCTCGGACTTCTCGGAGCTGCACTGATAAGATAAAATATCTTATCAGTGCTCTTTTTGCCAGAGCTATGATGAAAATAACTGTTTACATTGCTCCGATTTGAGAAGCTATACGCGAAGACAGTTCAGAACCTGCGTACATTGCTTTTTTTGCGGATTGGCCGTTTAATACAGCGTTGCACCAGCCCGCAAGAAAAGCATCTCCGCAGCCTACTGTATCAACAACCTGACATGGAATTACAGGCTGTGAAATAAAAATATC
>JAFVPG010000331.1 GCA_017505415.1 Lentisphaeria bacterium
GTTCAAAAGCAACATCCCACAAACATGGTTCACGCAAATCACACTCTTTCACACCAAGGCTTCTGCCATTGAGAAAAAGTTCACAGCTGTCACAATTTGTAACGGTGATAACTTTTACAGTTTCGCCCTGACGGTGATTCCAGTGCGGGAAGATATACATCATCGGTTCTTTGCTGAAACATGACTGGAAAACATAATAAAGTGTTTTCGGAAAACCGCAAGTATCCATTGCACCGTATGAACAGGAAATAAGCGGATAACCCAGCGGCTGCGGTTCGCCTCTGTGGTCAAAAGCTGAATGGTTGAAAACACCTGCAAGATACGGGCAATTCATAACAAATTTCCATGTTTCAAATGCAGTCATACCAAACCAGTGATTTTCAGTGGAATAATCGTCAAAAAGAAGTTTTTCCGGACTGTATTCCAATTCGCCGCGCATGGTCTGCATGCATGTCATTTCGGTGGCAATAATTGGTTTTTCCGGATATTTTGTATGAACTTTTTCCCAGTTCCATACTTCATAATTGATACCGGCGACATCCATCGGCTGCAAAACAGAATCAGTTTCACAGCATATTTGTACACGTTGAGCACTGCCGCTGAAAGGACGGGTATTGTCGATTTTTGCAGCCTCACTTTTCAGTTTACGGTAAATTTTACCGCCTTCGGCAGTACATTGCAGAGGTTCTTCGCTGAAAAGTCCGTAGAGAATAACTGACGGATGTTTGCGGTTGCGGCGTATCTGGTTGCGGAGCATTTCAATATTGCTGGGGCGGGTTTCAAACATGCGGTTTTCGTCCATGACCAGTACACCAAGCTTGTCACATGCATCAAGGACGCTTTCGAGACATTCGTAATGGGCGCACCGGTAGGCATTTGCCCCCATATTTTTTATGCATTGGATACGATATTCAGAGATAGCTGCGGGTACGGCATAACCGACACCGGCGTGTTCAAAATGATTTGAAAAACCCTGAATGAATACTTTTTTGCCATTCAGAAAAAATCCTTTTTCACTGTCAAATTCAGCAGTTCTGAAACCTGCTGATACGCTTTCTGTATCAGTAATTTTATCATTACAAATGACTGAACAGACAACTTTGTAGAGATAAGGATCATCCAAATCCCAAAGGCGGGGAGAAGCAATTTGCAGCGCTGTTTTGACATTCTGTCTGCTGTCTGATTCAATATCAAACTGCTGTTCAACAATGCCTGCGGAATTATTTTCCCGGTCAAAAAGTTCAAAAACAACTTTACCACGTCTGTTTTCATACAGATGATTATCAATTTCAGCTTCACAGTGAAGCAGCCATTGACCTGACGGCAATTTTTCAGAATGTGTCCACAAACCGTTGTGAGCGATATTCAAATGTTCTCTGACAAGCATTTTGACATTATCATAAATGCCGATGCCTTCGTATTTCCATATCTGCTGGGTATCGCCGCGGACAAAAACTGAAATGTAATTCGGATTTTTGCCGAAATGCATTCGCGGAGTGATGTCGATTTCTGTCCAGGTATATGCTCCGGGTACGACTGCCATTAATGAACCGTTGAAATATATCTCCGCAGTCATGGAAATGCCTTCAAATATCAGAGTGAAGTGTTTATCTGCATATTTTTCATCCATAAGGAAATTTTTTCTGTACCAGACATTCACTTCATCTTTTGCACCGCACATGTGAACATTTTTTTCAGAGAAATCTGTCCTGATTGAATAGTCATGCGGCAAATCAACAAGTTCCCAGCGGGAGTCATCAAAACCATTTGATTTGAAGCCGTCTTCCTGACCGGCTTTCACTTTTCTGAATTTCCACTGATGTTTGGCGGAAGCGGCTTTTCTTTCCGCCGCATTATCCACTGCAAAACGCCAGCTCTTATTCAGAGAAATAATACGTTCCATTGTAATCAACCCTCTTTATTGTAATCATATTCAAGCAGGCAATCGCCGACTTTCTGCAAATGCGGCATTTCCAGCGAAGTAATAACTTTGCCTTTGCCGTATTTACTGACTGCCATAACAATTTTGCCGTTTCTGCTGATAATTTCAGCATTTTTGAGAACTGTGGGTTCGTTCCATTTGTCATCGACGGAAACGGGAAGTATTTTTGCCAGTTCAGTACCGGCATAATTCCCCTTGTTCAATGAAAAATATCCGCGGAGAATAATTAGACGTCCGCCGTTTTTTACAGAAGCAAGTATCTGTTTATGGACATACGGAGGCAAAGTATCAAGCGGAATATCCGCCAGAATGAAATTTCTGGGCAATTCCACAGGATTCAGTGGCGGATTCGGAACCAGATTGAATATATTTGCTCCGTTATCGACATGTTGTCCGGGAGTATCAAGATTATAAATCTGCAGTTTTTTTTCACCGAGTTTTTTCACCAGCGCATTTAATGGCCATTCTGTTGATGAGATTCCTTTGAAAAGGCTGGTGCCGTTAAGTTTGACGGGACCGGCGGCGGTTTCTTTGCCGGAGAGTTCAACGACTTTCAAATTTTTTAATTCATATTGTACAGTTTCTTTGGATAAACCGTAGTTTTCGATACCGAAGTAAGGCAGCAGTTTGGGGTTATAGATAAACTCTTCATTTATAAAAACAGGATTCTGCATATCGTCAATGAAATATTCAGCAAGTTTTTTTGCTGCATTGAAACGGACTTTCAAAGTGTGCCACTTGCTGTCAGTTATACGTCCGGCAGCGGACCATTTTCTTTTGGCGGCATCATAAATTTCCCAGTTCGGGTAGCGGAAAGAAAAAATA
>JAFVPG010000332.1 GCA_017505415.1 Lentisphaeria bacterium
ATTTCAAAAGTCCTCAAAAAATCTTGAAATTCATCGTCGCGATCTTAAAACGGAGTGTTTTCGGAGGTTATTTATTCAATAGCCACGCTCAAACTACCGCTTTAATCTCATCAACGCTGATTTTTCAATCTTTTTTTGAATTACTTTTGAAATTACCTCAATCAACAAAAATAATGTTGCTGTATAACCCAAATTCGGAAGGATGAGACAGAATTATGAAAAGCGTTAAAAACAAAGAATTACTGATGGCGGCAGACTTTGCCGGTTATCCGTTGAAAGAAGCGATTAAAGAATATCTGGAGAAAAAAGGCTGGAAAATCACTGATATCGGCGTAAAAGCTGACAGTGATCCCAATGATACTGAATTGATGTTCCATCGAATCGGTCTTCGTGTCGGTGCTATGATTACTGAAAAAGAATTTGACCGTGCAATGATTTTTTGCGGAACCGGCATGGGAATCCATATCGCTGCCAGTAAATGTCCCGGTGTTCATGCAGGTGTAGTTGAATCTGTTCCTGCTGCTTTCCGTGCTATTACCGGCAATGGTGTCAATGTGTTGGCTATGGGAGCTTTTTATGTAACTCCGGAACTTGGCAAACAGTGTGCTGACGCTTATTTGTACAATGATTTCGGCAGCGGCTGGGAATGGTGGCCTGACTTTGATAAATTCCACCAGATCGCTATTGACGAATTGGATGCATTCGATTATGAAGAATATAAAGCCAATGGTTTTAAGGTAAAACATCTCGGAGATTGTCATTGCGAACTTTATGACCGTCCGGAAGGCTCATCTCCTGTACCACTGATGTGTAAACGCTGAATTTATATTCAATAGTTATTTTTCAAAATATTGGAAAATGTTATACTGCTCTGATTACTGAAGTCAGAGCAGTTTTTTTGTCCGTTTGTGATTGTTGATTTTTATTTCCGGCGGTAAAAACGCAGGGGCTTAAAGGGATGAGAAATTTTTCGACAATATCTTTTATTTCAAGTCCGTTTGCATCATCGGAAGCGATTTTGAAAGTAGTTCCGATAAAAAAATCACACCAGAGAAAATTATCTGCTGCAATCTCTGTCAGCGCCTTGTTGAATGAAGCAGTATTATAGACCTGATTTAATATTTTGAGATTCATTGCCTGCCGCACTGCACGGATGACTTTGACTTTGTCTGCGGCAGGATCAACGGCAAGTTCGTATTGGTCAAACGCTTTTTTCTCCTCAGCATACGGGTCGAAAAGTCCGGGATCATCGACATAAGAGCCTTTCAGATGGATTTTCAATTCAATTTCAGGCAGATTCTGTTGAATTTCATGCAATATTTTTTTGAGTTCCATATTATTGCAAAGTGACATCCATGACGGGAATGCCCATAAACCGTTTTCCATGATCAGGCGTTTGCCTTTTTTGGATGGATAAACAATACTCAACTCTTCAGCAAGACCTTTGGTGCAGATAACTCCGCAATTTATGGAAGCCGCATCATTCCATTCAAAATAAAATTTACCGAATTTAAAAAACGGCAGCTCTGCTGACGGGACAATGTACCATGCACTTTCCGTAGGACGGTAATGGTCAAAAGGACGTCTTGCTCCTTTGAATGTGTGAGTGTCTTTCAAATATGAATAGACATTTTCCGAAAAAGTACGGGGCGATTTATTTTTACAAAAATACATAATACATCACTTGATTTCAGACGTTTTTGCTTCTTTGCCCCGGATAAGTGCGCTTGGATTTTCATTAAGCAAATTTAACAGAACGGAAAGTTTATCGAGTGCAGTATCAAGTTTATAGAGAGTGTTTTCGAGAGTTTCTGAAGTGTTGCTGACTGCGGCACCGGCATTACGTATGGAATTGGTGGTTTTTTCGATATTTGATTCTGTATTGACTTTGACGGCAAGTTTTTGTATTTCAGTGGTAGTTTTCTGAATATCGTCGAGTAATTTTGATAATTTTTCCTCACTGATGGCATGATCAAGTTTGGAGGTGATACTTTTCAGATTGGCAACGGTGTCCTGAAAGGTATCATCATCGAGAAATTCGTTGATTTTGGCAGCGCTGTTTTCAAGACTTGCGGAAATTTTATCAAATCGTATTTTGGAGATATTTTCCAGGGATGTGCTGATATTATGAATAACGTCAGAGAGGATCGACGGTGCGGCAGGAATATAGATTTCATCATATTCAAGACCGGTAGGTTCGGGAAGAAGTTTATCTGCCGGAGCATTAAAATAGTTGAGTTCCACATATTTGAATCCGGTTATGCCTGCAAATTCCATACGCAGCTGCAATCCTTTTTTTATCTGTTGTCTGATAAACATTCTGAGGTCATTGCTTTCTCTGGTATTGGAATTTACCATGATTTCTGCACTGTTTATATGGTGCGGGATAAAGGCAGATGGGTCTATTCCCATTTTTATTCTGATTTTACTGTCATTCTGGAGAATGGCGATTTCGGTTACTTTTCCAATGGGGACGCCTCTGAATTTTACCTGAGAACCTTTCTCCAAGCCCTGTACGGATTCATCATAGACGGTGACGAGTTTTACCTCCTTTTTGAAAATATCGCTGCCGCCGAAAAGAAATATTGCACCGAGAACAGCACAGATACCGGCAATAACAAATATTCCGATTTTAAATTTATTGACTTCCATCATTTTTTTTACTCCTGTCTTTTCAGATTGTTGCGTCCCAGCAGACGGCGGACAAATTCACTTTTGGAATTTATTCTCAAGTCATACGGATTGCCGATGTCGGCGATTGTTTTTATAGTTTTATCCAGCACGACCACACGGTCGCTGATAGAAAATATACTGTCAAGTTCGTGTGTTACAAGCACGACAGTTGCATTTGATTTGTTGCGTATATTTTTGATGAGAGTATCAAATTCAGCGGAACTTATGGGGTCAAGTCCGGCTGAAGGCTCATCAAAAAATAATAATTCCGGGTCCAGTGCCAATGCTCTGGCAAGACCGGCACGTTTTTTCATCCCGCCTGAAATTTCTGACGGCATATAATCTGCAAATTTTTCCATGCCGACCAGAGTAAGTTTTTCGGTGGCGATTTTCTGTATTTCTCCGGCAGATTTACGGGTATGTTCCTCCAGAGGCAGAGCAACATTTTCAGCGATTGTCAGAGAGCCGAGCAAGGCGCCTGACTGATAAGTTATACCCATTTTTTTCATCATCACCCGGCGGCGGGCTTCGCTGCATTCGTTAAGATTGCGCCCGAGAATTTCAATGGACCCTTTCAGCGGCTCATAAAGACCGATGATATTTTTGAGAAGAGTACTTTTGCCGCAGCCGGATTGACCGAGGATTGAGATTATTTCACCTTTTTTTACGTCAAAATTGATATTCTCCATTACGATCCTGCCGTCATAGCCGATGGTCAGATCCCGCAGACTTAAAACACTTTTGCTTGAATCCTGTCTCATGTCAGCCTCCCAAAGAGTCAATAACAGCGATCAAAGCATCACATACGACTACTGCCAGAATTCCCGATACGACAGCATTGGTGGCACTGCGGCCGACCCCTTGTGCATCCATTGTGGACTGCAAGCCTTTGTGGCAGCCGATCAGAGATATGAGAATTGCGAAAATCACACTTTTGCCGATTCCGAAAAGAAAAGTTTGTGCATCGAGAATATTGACTGTTCTTGCATAGTATGCACCGAGAGGAATATCCGCCATTACATTGCCGACCAACATTCCGCCGAGCAATGCGGCAATATCTCCGAAGGCACTTAAAATCGGCAGAGCGATCATCATGGCTATCAGTTTCGGGATGACCAGAAAACGGGGAATCGAGATGCCCATAGTGGAGAGCGCATTGACTTCTTCATCTGCAATCATAGTGCCGATTTCTGCAGCAAAAGCCGAGCCGGCACGTCCGGTGGCAATGATCGCCACCATAAAAGGTCCGAGTTCTTTCAGCACTGAAAAACTTACAAGATCGACAATAAATATTTCCGTTCCGAATTTCGATAATTGCAACGCTCCCTGAAAGGCGAGAATCATACCCAACAGAAAACATATCAGAAGTACAATGGGGACAGAACAGACACCGCATTGTTCAAGATAATAGAGTGTTTCACGTCCTCTGATGCGGAACGGATGGCGGATCGCATCAATTACAGCAAGAGTGACATCACCGCAGAAAACGATGAAATTATAAGATTCTCTGTGCTGTGTTTTATGCCATTTTTCAATATCGGCAAATTTCAGCATCCGCATAAAAAGTTACCTGTGTTGTTAAAAACCGCGTTGAACGATACGCTGCTGTTTGATTTTCGGCTCTTCCAGATAGAGAGAGTACCATGCTTCGCCGAGATTGGCATTGGAGAAATGTTTTACTTTGCCGTTGACGAGATTTTCACGGTTGGCATTGAGTACGGGATTGTCGATACGGTTTTTGGCTTGAGCAAGGATTGCGCATGCGGTATCATATTTTTCCTGTTTGACGAGGACCCATGAATAGAGTGCATAAAGCAGAACGGCATCATCACCTTTGAAGCGGCGGCATTTTTTTGCAATATATTTTTCAAATTTAGGATCTTCATTTTTGTACATCCGTACAGCTTTGATAGCGACACTGCGAGCGTCAAAAATGAAGCTGTCAGGCAGAAGAGCATCGACTTTTTTGAATTCTTTCAGCTGATAATGAAGCATCATGCGCATGGTATTGATCTGGCGTTTCAGCAGGATATTCCATTTGAAATACGGTTTTGCTCTGTCTGTAATGGAGAGAGCTTCACGGAGAGCCTGATTCTGTTCCTTTTCAAGCATTTGCTGTGCGGATTTGGGACTGCTCATGGGACGTGACTGCATTTGAGCTATTTTGCGGTTGAGTTTATTTTGAGTTTTCTCCATAAGCTCCTGAATAGCTCCGGTGATGTTGTTGACTTTTTTCCGGATTATGAGTCCGACAGTGAGCTGGATGACAAGAAAGACACCGACCCCGATCCAGACGGAGGCAGTTTTTGAGAGATCGCCGAAGGCCATACTGATATAAGCGCCTGTAACTGCGCACAAGACTGCAATAATGATTGTAAGCATGATTTATTCCTCCTGAAATTATTTTTTACGGCGTTGTTTCTGTTTTGCTTTTTTCTTGAGTTTATTCAGACGTTTGCGCTTTTCCTGTTCTTTCTGCGAAAGCTGTCCGGGGGCATTCATGATTGCCTGACCGGGATTCGGCATTGCATCGAAGTTGGGAATCCCGGCATTGCTTCCGGAAATAAGTTTGCCGATCAGGTTATTGTTTTTCAACATTTTACGCATCATGTTGAATTGATTTATCATGCCGCTGACTTTTTCTATCGGCATACCTGAACCTTTGGCGATACGGCGCTTGCGGCTGAAATCGAGCAGATCGGGATTTTCTCTTTCTTTGGGAGTCATGGAAGTTATCATGGCTTCCATATAAACCAGTTCTTTCGGATTTATTGCACCCATGGCTTTGGAAAGCTGTCTGCCGCCGGGCAGAAATTTCAAGATCCCTTCAAAGCCGCCGAGACGGCTCAGTTGCCGTAGCTGAGAAAGGAAGTCATTGTAATCAAATTTATTCTTTTTCAAATGTTCATGCAGACGGTGAGCCTCTTCTTCACTGACTTCCTGAGCAGCGCGTTCAACCAGTGAAACGACATCGCCCATGCCGAGGATACGGTTTGCAAGACGTTCAGGATTAAATACTTCAAAATCTTCAAGTTTTTCACCTGTACCGAGAAATTTGATAGGACATCCGGTTATTTTTTTGATTGAAAGTGCCGCACCTGCGCGGGAATCGCCATCCATTTTGGTCATAACAAAACCGGTCAGTTTGACGGCTTTATTAAATTTATCTGCGACTGAAACCGCCTCCTGACCGAGGGCAGAGTCGGCAATAAGCAGAATCTCATCGGCAAAAACTGTCTGCTGCAGACGGATAAGTTCCTGGATCATAACATCATCTATCTGCAAACGGCCGGCGGTATCGACGATGACTACATCCATCTGTTGTTGAGTTGCCTGCTGTACAGCATTTTTGACGATGGCTGGCAGATTAACGCTGGTACGTTCGGCATAAACGGGAACTCCGATTTCTTTACCGAGAATTTCCAGCTGGTCGATTGCAGCGGGACGGTAAACGTCAGCCGCAACCATCATAACCTTTTTATTATTAACGAGTTTAATATGTCGTGCAAGTTTTGCGGATGTAGTAGTTTTGCCGGAACCGTGCAGACCAACCATCATAATGACAGTTGGTTTTTTGCTGAAATCAAGTTCAGCTACACCGCTGCCGAGCAATTCTACGAGGTGATCGTTAATAATTTTTATCAACTGTTGAGCCGGAGTGACGCTTTTGGTGACCTGTGCGCCCAAGCTTGCAATTTTTACCGACTCTACGAACTCTCTGGCAACCTCAACATTGACGTCTGCTTCAAGCAAAGCAATACGTATCTCTGCGAGTGCATCGGAGATATTTGACTCCGTGAGAGTACTGTTTCCACGCAGTGTACGGAATACATTGTGGAGTTTGTCGCTTAAATTTTCAAACATAAAATATCCTGTTTTTGTTTTTTTGTTATAATATCATACAATAATATAATGTGGAATATTATCACTTTCAAGTTGTATTTCGTGGAAAATGCGTATATATTATATAAAATATGACTTTTTTTTTAATTTCTCAAAAAAATCAAGGAGTTTTATTATGAGAAGTGACATTATGAAATCCGGTTTGGAGCGCGCTCCGCATCGTGGATTGATGATGGCTACCGGCATTAAAGCCGAAGACATCAAAAAACCTTTTATCGGTGTTTGCAACTCTTATACCAACATCGTTCCCGGCCATTGCCATTTGCAGAAAGTCGGTCAGATCATTTGTGAGGAAATCCGCAAAGCCGGAGGCGTTCCTTACGAATTCAACACTATCGCAGTCTGCGACGGTATCGCTATGGGACATACCGGTATGAAATATTCTCTTCCCAGCCGTGAAATTATTGCTGACTCAGTTGAAAGCATGGGCTCTGCTCATCCATTCGATGCTATGATCTGCATTCCCAACTGTGACAAAATCGTTCCCGGCATGCTTATGGGGGCAATGCGTCTGGATATTCCGACCATTTTTGCCTCCGGCGGTCCGATGAAAGCCGGTGTTGACAAAAACAAAAAACTCCGCGGTACCGACCTTATCACCATTTTTGAAGGTGTTGCCGCCAACCGTGCAGGTACAATGTCAGATGCAGACCTTGCTGAAGTTGAATGTTCCGCATGTCCCGGCGCAGGTTCATGCTCCGGTATGTTTACCGCCAACAGCATGAACTGTCTCTGCGAAGCACTCGGTATCGCTCTGCCCGGCAACGGAAGTATCAGTGCAGAATCTGAAGAACGCATCGAATACTGGAAACGTGCCGCACGCCGTGCCGTTGAACTTGCAAAAATGGAAAATGCTCCCACTGCCAAAACTTTTGCCACTGAAAAATCTTTCCATAACGCTCTCGTTCTGGATATGGCTATGGGCGGCAGTTCCAATACTGTTCTCCATTCACTCGCAGTTGCAACTGAAGCCGGTGTCAAACTCGACCTTCAGAAACTTGATCAGATTTCCAGCATGACTCCCAATATTTCAAAAATGTCTCCCTCCAGTGAGTATCACATGGTCGAAGATCTGCATCCGGCAGGCGGGGTAATGGCAATTCTTAAAGAAATTGCCAAAATCCCCGGTCTTGTTCATCTCGATGCTCCCACCATTTCCGGTAAAACAATCGGGGAAGTTATTGCTGAAGCTAAAGATGCCGATGGCACTGTTATACGTAAACTTGATAATCCTTACAGCAAAAAAGGCGGTCTTGCAATCCTCTTCGGCAACCTTGCTGAGGACGGTTGTGTAGTCAAATCTGCCGGTGTCGCTGAAAAAATGCTTACTCACACAGGTCCCGCAGTTATTTTTGAAAGTCAGGAAGAAGCCTGCGAAGGTATTCTTGCCGGTAAAGTCAATCACGGCGACGTCGTCGTTATCCGTTACGAAGGTCCCAAAGGCGGCCCCGGCATGCAGGAAATGCTTGCTCCCACCAGCTATATTATGGGCAGAGGTCTTGGTGAATCTGTCGCTCTCATTACTGACGGACGTTTCTCCGGCGGTACTCACGGAGCATGTATCGGACATATCAGCCCTGAAGCTGCCAATGGCGGTCTTATTGCTTATGTTGAAGAAGGTGACTCCATCTCCATTGATATTCCCAATCGCTCAATCACTTTGAACGTACCTGAGGAAGTTATCGCAGAACGTAAAGCTAAATTCGTTCCCCCGCCTCCCAAAGCTACTAAAGGCTATCTTGCCAAATATGCCGCTCTTGCTACCAGTGCAGATACCGGCGGTGTCTTGCAGGTCAAGTGAAGTTGAAAAAAATAAAAAGGGGCTGTTGCAAAACTGTTTTGTGGGGAAAAAACCTTTTTGAAAAAAGGTTCTTTTCCCCACACCCCATTTTCCAAAAACTTTTACCGGAATTGCTTTTATTATCTCAATAAAAGCAATTACAATTTGTTTATTACAAATAATTTAAAATATATTTTACTGTAAAAATTTAAACTCCCGCATAGCAAAACAAACCATTATATTATGTTTTGATTTAACAATAAAAATTAAGGGCATCGCAAACTTTTTTAAGTTTTGCCACAGCCCCTTTTTTTTGTATACGGATGTATAAAAAAACACCCTCTGATTTTCATCTTGAGGGTGTTTTTATTTGCGCTGAAAAGCAGCTTTAAATCAGTAGCGTTTCTGCTTGCTGCGGGCGAGAACACGGAGACGGAGGGCGTTCAAACGGATGAAGCCGGTAGCGTCTTTGTGGTCGTAGGTATCGCCGTCTTCAAATGAAGCGATTGCATCATCGTAGAGGCTGTATTCAGATTTACGGCCGGTGACATGGCATGCACCTTTGAAGAGTTTGACACGGACATCGCCGGTGACAAATTTCTGGCTTTCGGTGATCATGACCTGAAGCATTTCACGTTCCGGAGCGTACCAGAAACCGTTGTAAATCATATCGGCATAACGGGGGATGAGACTGTCACGGAGGTGCATAACTTCACGGTCGAGAGTGATTTCTTCGAGACCTCTGTGAGCGGCCTGAAGGATAGTACCTGCAGGAGTTTCATAAACGCCGCGAGATTTCATACCGACGAAACGGTTTTCAACGATGTCGACTCTGCCGACGGCATGTTTTTTACCCATTTCGTTGAGTTTGCGCATCAGATTGGCAGGTGACAATTTTTCACCGTTGACAGCGACAGGGATACCTTTTTCAAAAGTGATGATGACATCTTCGGGGGTGTCAGCAGCTTTTGAGAGGGGTTCAGTCATAACGCTGATGTCCTCGGGAAGTTCATTCCAGGGATCTTCGAGGATACCGCCTTCAAAACTGATATGGAGCAGATTGCGGTCCATGGAATAGGGTTTTTTGGCGGAAACGCTGACGGGGATGTTATTTGCTTTTGCATATTCGATCATATCCAGACGGCCGGTGAATTTCCAGTTGGGATCGCGCCATGCGGCGATAACTTTGATGGAAGGATCGATAGCGTTTGCATTGAGTTCAAAGCGGACCTGGTCATTGCCTTTGCCGGTAGCACCGTGGCAGATTGCATCTGCGCCTTCGGCTTTAGCGACTTCGACGAGGCGTTTGGCAATAAGCGGACGTGCGATTGAAGTACCGAGGAGGTAGTTGCTTTCGTAAATCGCTTCTCCCTGAAGCATGGGGAAGATGAAGTCACGGGCAAATTCTTCATTGAGGTCATCAATGATGCATTTGCTTGCACCGGTTGCGATAGCTTTTGCTTCGAGACCGTCGAGTTCTTCCTGCTGACCGACGTCTGCGCAGTAGCAGATGACTTCGGCGTTGTAAGTTTCTTTGACCCACTTGACGATTACGGAAGTATCAAGACCTCCGGAGTAAGCGACGACAATTTTCATTTTGTAAACTCCTTTGAGTTATGTATTGAGAGGACTTCTGCGCTTGAAAAAACAGAAGTCCGGCTCAGGTTGTAAATTATTTGTTGTTTCCGATCTTTTTGTGCCAGACAGAAACGATCGGGCTGGAAATGCAGATTGATGAATAGGTACCGATAATGACACCGAGCATCATGACCAGAACGAAGTCGTTGATAGCTGTTCCGCCGAAGAAGAAGAGAACCAGTACGACCAGCAATGTAGTAATGGAGGTCAGCAATGTACGGTTCAAAGTTTCGTTGACGGACATATTAACGATTTCACGGTAAGATTTATTGGGATAAAGCTCAACAGATTCACGGATACGGTCAAAGATAACGATGGTATCGTTGATGGAATAACCGATAACTGTCAGAATTGCTGCTACAACGGTCAATGAGAGTTCACGGCCGCAGATAACGTAAATACCGATTGCGATAATAATGTCGTGCAGCAAAGCAAGAACTGATGCCATAGCGTATGCAAATTCATAACGGAATGAAACATAAGCAATGATACCGAGGAAAGACAGAATCAGAGCAATGATTGCAGATTTTGTAAATTCCATACCGATCAAACCGCCGACAGTTGATTCCCCGGCGGAAGTGAATTTTGCCTGCGGGAATGCCTTGTTGAGCAGAACGGTTGTTTCATCAAGAGATTTGATGTTTGATATATCTGCTTTGCGGATAATGATTTCCATTGTTTTGGTTTCTGTTGCTCCGGAATTTGACTTGTAAGTTACTGACCCCGGGATACCGAAACTTTTGAGCGCAGCTTCGACTTTAGAGACGGGAACTTTTTCAGCATAGTTGAAACTCTGGAGTGTACCTCCAGTGAAGTCAACGCTGAGCATATCGGTTCCGCGTACTGCACATGTAATAAAAGTTCCGATGATAAGAATGCCTGAAATCGCAAAGAAAATATTTTTGTTTTTCAGGAAGTCAAATCTGGGTTTATGCAGGAATTTACGCATTTTCAGAGTTGTAATTCCGGTATATTGCAGCAGATAGTCGAAGAGCAATCTGGTAAGATAGATCGCAGTGAACAAACTGGAAATAATACCGATACCGAGAGTTACTGCAAAACCTTTGACCGGGCCTGTCCCGAAGTTCATCAGGATAATAGCGATGAACAAGGTGGTGATGTTGGCATCAAACACGGCAGAGAATGCTTTGCTGTAACCGGCTTCGATTGCCACAGCAAGGCTTTTGCCGTTTTCAAGTTCTTCACGGATACGTTCAAAAATAAGCACGTTGGCATCGACTGCCATACCGATAGTCAGAATGATACCCGCCATACCGGGCAGAGTCAGAGTTGAATCAAATGCTGCCAAGGCACCGAGCACCAGAATAACGTTGGTTCCGAGAGCAATAACAGCGATAACACCTGCCAGATTGTAGTATATTATCATGAAAATAACGACTACTATCAAAGCGGCAATACCTGCATAAATGCTGTTTTTGATATTATCTGACCCGAGTTTGGGATCAGTATCAAAAGTGGCATCAACTTTGATCTGGAATGGGAAACTGCCGGAAACAAGAGCATTGGATATGGATGTCAGTTCTTCATTGGAGAAAGAACCGGAGATCTGAGCCTGACCGGTAGTGATCGGTTCACGCAGGACGGGGGCGCAGTAAAGTTTTCCGTCAAGAACGATAGCAAGCATTCTGCCGACATGTTTTGTGGTGACTTCACCGAATTTTGCTGCACCGTTGCCGTCAAAACGCAGAGAGATCATGCGCTGACCGAACTGGACACGGGTGGGAGTGGCATCGACAATGCCTTTGCCGTCCATCTGGGCACGGTTTTCAACAAAATAATAACTGACAACAGGTTTGTCGCCGCTGCGGAAAGTGCTGTTGGTCATGAGTTCATAACCGATGGGACCCTGAAAATTTTTGGGATCAGCAAGGTATTGAGCGACGAGAGTATCATTGTCGGGGTGGACGAGCCGGAAACGGAGTTTGGCACTCATCTGGATGAGATTGAGAAGCTGAACTTTTTCATCTTTGGAGACGATAGGAGCTTTCAAGCTGATATAACGGCTGCCGGAAGGAGCAATTTCAGATTCAAAGATTTTGTTGGCTTCGAGACGTTTACGCAAAATTTCGATAGCCATGTCACGGTATCTTGAAAATTCATCGTCCATACGTTTTTTTGCTTCTTCTTTGGCTTCGCCGTTATCTTTGATGGTATCGAGTTTTTTGAGGAATTCTTCGTCGGGGACGAGTTCGATCATAAATTCGACACCGCCGGCGAGGTCGAGACCGAGACGGATGGAACTGGCGGCATTTTTGCGGATAGCACCGATAACGTCACGGTTATCTTCGATGTTTTTGTTTTCCGCAATCATTTTTTTAAGTTCGACGCCTTTGTTATCGGCGGCAGAGAGGAGAGCCTGTGACGGATAGATGTCTGCGTTCTTTTCCTGAATTGCTTTGGCATCATTGATCAAGGCATCGGCAACGGCGGCATCTTTCTTGACCATACTTTTGAATGTGTCGTAAAAGGGACGCTCTGCCAAAGGAATCATGGAGAGAGCAAAAACCAAAATCACCACAGCGGCGATAATTGTACGCAAAATGACCGGTTTTTTATTCATAAATATTTTTCCTGATTGGATTATTTAGCAGCTTCAGTTGATTCAGCCGGAACGACTTCCACGACAGCAGTCGGGAGAACATCGATTACACAGTTGGCAGAAATTTCAACTTTGATGCATTTGTCTTTGACTTCATTGATAGTGCCGATAATGCCGCTGGAGAGGATAACTTTTGAACCTTTGACCAGACGTGACATCATCTCTTCACGTTTTGCCTGCTGTTTTTTGTTCGCACGGGCAGTCATGAAAAACATGGCAACGATAATGATGATGAACGGCAGAAAAGTAATCCAGGGATTACCCGTCTGCTGCTGCGCACCTTCACCTGCCTGAGGCGCTGCCATTGCGATAATGTTGAGAAAATTCATAAAAAATTCCTTTTTTTGAAAGTGGAAACGCGGGACGGACATTATTCCGTCCCGCAGCGAAAGTTATTATTCGTGGTCACAACCGCAGCCGCATTCGCCGCATTCGCAACCGCATTCATCGTCTTCAATGACGTAGTATTCAGCGATTTTCTGCATTACGCCGTCAACAGTGAAGCCGAATTTTTCAGCGAGAACGCCTGCAGGAGCAGATGCGCCGAAGTGGTCGATACCGATGGCAAGACCCTGATCGCCGACGAAGCGGTGCCAGCCGAAAGTTGAACCGGCTTCGATGGAGACCTTGACAGGACACCATGAGGGAAGAACTTCTTCCTGATATTCTTCAGACTGCTTGAGGAAGAGTTCCTGAGAGAGCATGGAGACGACACGGACTTTGGCATCCATTTCGCGGAGTTTGGCGGCAACATCGAGAGCGAGGTTGACTTCAGAACCGGTAGCGATAAGGATGATGTCAAAGTTTTCTTCATCTTCGATAATGTAAGCACCTTTGGCGGCATCGATTTTTGCGGCTTTTTCTGCGTCATAGGGTTTGAGGTTCTGACGGGTCAGAAGGATGACGGAGGGGCCGTTGAGTTCGAGAGCTGCGGCATAAGCTGCAGCAGTTTCGTATGCTTCAGCGGGACGGAAAACGGTGACACCGGGGAGAGAACGGAACATAGCGAGATGTTCGATAGGTTCGTGGGTGGGGCCGTCTTCGCCGACATAGAAGGAGTCGTGAGTGAAGATGAAGAGTTCTTTGAGGTTCATGAGAGAAGCCAGACGGATAGCGGGCTTCATATAGTCAGAGAAGACAAAGAAGGTTGAAGTGTAGGGAATAGCTGATCCATAGAGAGCCATACCGTTGCCTGCCCATGCCATACCGAATTCACGGATACCGAAGTGCAAGTTGCGTGCGGCATAGTCATTTGCGGAGAAATCGCCGCCGTTCTTGAGGTTGGTTTTGGTTGAGGGAGCGAGGTCAGCAGCACCGCCGATGAGAGAAGGAATGAGTTCAGCGGCTTTGTTGAGAACGATACCGCCGAGAGCGCGGGTAGCCTGGGGTTTGCCGTCGGTGGGAAGAGCAGCGGTGAGCTGTTCTTTGAGGTCGGCGGGCATTTCTTTGGAGAGAAGTGCTGAAACGAGTTTTGCACGATCAGCGTCGGCATTGACGAAGTCGTTGAATTTCTTGTCGTAAGCGGCAGCTTCAGCTTTGAGTTCTTCGGTACGGGCATCGCAGAATGCTTTGACTTCTGCAGGGACGTAGAATGCTTCGGGAGAAAGACCGAGATTTGCTTTCATGGCGGCAACTTCTTCTTCACCAAGGGGTTCGCCGTGTGCAGAAGCCTTGCCCTGTTTGTTGGGAGCGCCGAAACCGATTGAAGTTTTGCCGATGATGAGGGTGGGACGGCCGTCGGATTTGACAGCTTCAGCGAGAACTTTATCGCATTCTGCGACATCGTTGGCGTTATCGCATTTGAGAACGCGCCAGTTGTAGCTCTTGAAGCGGGCTTCGACATCTTCGCTGAAAGCGAGGTTGGTGTTGCCTTCGATGGTGATGGCGTTGTCATCGTAGAAAACGATGATGTTGTCGAGTTTCAAATGACCTGCGAGTGAAGCAGATTCGCTGGTGCAGCCTTCCATCATGCAGCCGTCGCCGGAGATGACGAAAATGCGCTGTGCATCAAGTTCAGTTCCTGCCATACCGGTACGGGCGGCAAAGTTTTTGGCAGCCATAGCCATACCGACTGCGGAAGAAAAACCGCTGCCGAGGGGACCGGTGGTAATATCAATACCGACACATTCGCCGTGTTCGGGATGGCCGGCGCAGCGGCTGCCCCACTGACGGAAAGTTTTGATTTCGTCGATGGTAACACCGTAATTGAAGAGATGAAGCAGAGAGTACATCAGCATTGAACCATGTCCGGCGGAGAGAACGAAACGGTCACGTCCGAACCATTCGGGATTGGCGGGGTTATGACGCAAATACTTTGCCCACAGAGTGAAAGCGTAGTCGGCGCAGCCGAGGGGCATACCGGGATGACCGGATTTGGCTTTCTGGATTGCATCGGCACTGAGACTGCGAATTGTATTCGCACAATCTTTGAACATTTTGTTGTCTGACATAAAAAATCCTTTCCTTTTTTATTTTAACAGGTTGAAATTTTCAAAAATACATTTAATTTAAGTGTGAAATTCTTTTCATTGCCGTGAAAAAAATTTTGCACCTATTAAATTTAACATAAATTTTGAAAAAAACAAGTCTTATGTCTGAAAGATTTATAACATCTGTATTAAATAAAAAGGATTTCAGCAAAGAAGAGACCCTTCGACCGCTGAAATTTTGTGATTTTCCGGGTCAGGACAACATAAAAGAGCAGTTGGAGCTGTTTGTTCTTGCCGCAAAAGAGAGAAATGAGCCTCTTGACCACATCCTTTTGTCCGGGCCTCCCGGTTTGGGCAAAACCACATTGGCGTATATCGTTGGTAATGAACGGGGTTGCAATGTTAAGTCATCCAGCGGACCTGCGATCGAAAAACCGGGGGATCTGGCAGGTCTTCTTACCTCTTTGCAGGAAGGGGACATACTTTTTATAGATGTAATCCACCGTTTGAGTTCATCAGTTGAAG
>JAFVPG010000333.1 GCA_017505415.1 Lentisphaeria bacterium
AACCATGTCGTTGCAGTAGAAAAGTCTTTCCCGCCACGGGCAGTCGGTGAATATATCCGTAGTACAGGCGGAAACCGTTTCCGCAGAGACCTGCCACAACCGGTTCATCTGGTAGTCACTGCAGAAAAACTGACCTTTCATGGTAAAGGGATAACGCACATCCACCGCCCGGATCTTGTGGATCGTCACCGGAGCGGACAAATTACGCAAGGTCAGCTGAATCATGCGGAAGCCTCTTTCCAACAGCAGATTGCCGATAGTCTGCCGGCCTGCACGCAGGATCATGCGGTCACAGAATTGATAGGACGGATTGGTGTGGATGTGGTCGGCACGCAGACGGTCACCCTGATAAAGTTCTTCTTCATAGACGATGTCGGCAACTGCTCCGGCAGGAGCGTCAAGGGTGATCTCCACTCTGCCGCTGACCTCTTTGGCGAAGTCCACCACAAAGCTCACACCGCCATTATTTTCCGGCATCGGCAGAGTAACAGAAATATCTCCGCCGTTGACCAGTTTGCTCAAAACAGCTTCGCCGCCGGCAGGAAGCGGCAGACGCTCCCCGGAGGTGTTGAGTCTGGCAAATTCCATACTGCTCAAATCAACTTCCGGCACCATGGCTGCCGCCGGGATATCCACCGGCAGCACCGGAGTTTCCAGTACCGGCGGAATATCACGTTTACGCAGCTCTTTGACCAGAAGTTTTTCGGCGGCAACTGCAATTGTTTCCGCTCTTTCCGGCAGAGAGAGATGATAGTCGAAATTCAAATTACGGAATTCAGCAAAACCGCTCATGGAGGTGAAAGACGGGCCCCCGGCAGGGAATTCATCCATGCACAGATAAGTTTCCCAATCCAGATCGGTTTTCAGCACGTTTCCGGCGGCGATCCGCACTGCCGGAGCTGTCGGCTGGGTCGATTGGACGGGTTTATTCATATTGACCACGAGGGCATTTACCACGTTGACGCCTTTGCGGAGGAAGGAAGCGATCTCATATTCGTCATAGAAAACGATGCTTCTCGTGCCGCGGGCAAAGCCTCTGCCGACGACCTGATTGTTGACCTCCAGGAAATAGTTGCTGTCGCTGGCGATCTGCAAGGTCAATGACAGCGGAATTTCGTCAAGAGAGAATTCCTTGCGGGCAAGGAAGTGACAGGGCTGGAATTTTTCCGCTCCGGCAGGAGCGATCCACAAAGCTTGTTTGATCATTTTTTCACCATATTTTATTTTAACAAGGTTGTTTTTTATGCAAATTCAGCACGCAGAGATTCGAAAGTGCCGTTTTCAAGCGACTGACGGATCCGGGATGCCAGATTGAGGTAATAGTGCAGATTGTGCAGCGTCAAAAGCCGCATACCCAGAATTTCCCCGACATTGAGCAGATGACGGATGTACGCCTTGGTAAAGTGTTTGCAGGCGTAACACTGGCAATTTTCCTCGATTGGAGTGAAATCATGGGCGAATTTGGCGGCTTTCAGAGAGATCGTCTGACCGGCACCCACATAAGCTCCGCCGTGACGCCCCAGACGGGTAGGCAGTACACAGTCAAACATGTCGATACCACGGGCAACACTTTCCACGATCTGCCGGGGAGTTCCCACGCCCATCAAATAACGGGGGGCATTCTCCGGCAGACAGGGGACAGCAGCATCAACCGCCAGCATCATCTCCTCCTCGCTCTCGCCGACGGAAACTCCGCCCACGGCATAACCGTCAAAGCCGATATCAACAATGCTTTTCGCTGAACGCTTACGCAATTCCTCAAAGGTCGATCCCTGGACGATCCCGAAACGCAATTGTCCCTCATTCAGGGGCTGTTCTCTGGACATTCTCTCCCAGCGGGCGGTGATTTCCAGCGATTTAAGAGCCTGCTCATAGGTTGCCGGATAGGGGGTACACTCGTCAAATGCCATGACAATATCCGAATCAAGTGTCCGCTGGATAAGCATTGACTCCACCGGGCCGAGAAAGAAACGGGAACCGTCAATGTGCGAGGCAAACTTCACCCCGTCCGGAGTGATCTTGCGTAAATTGGCAAGACTGAATACCTGAAATCCGCCGGAATCCGTCAGAATCGGCTTGTCATAGGCTATGAATTTGTGCAGACCGCCGGCAAGATTGATCGTCTCCAGCCCCGGACGCAGAAAGAGATGGTAGGTATTGCCGAGAATTATCTGGGCTCCGAGATCATCCAATTCGGCAGGCGAAACCGCTTTGACACTGCCGCGGGTGCCAACCGGCATGAATACCGGCGTCTGAATATCACCCCTGCGGGTGTGCAAAACACCACGGCGTGCCGCACCGCAGCTTTTCAATACTTCAAAACAGCTCATAATCAGTCTATAAACATCCCCTGATAAAGTTTTTCACACTTTCCGGCAAGACCGAGCTTTTCAGCGATCGCCCGGACAAAGGCAAATACCGCACCGGGACCTTTGCCGGTAACGATATTGCCGCTGATCTCCGCCGGATTTGCGGTGTATTTCAAACCGCCGAGTTTTGAATCAAACCCCGGATACATCGTGAAAACTTTTCCGGCGAGCAAACCGCGTTTGGCAAGCACAAAAGGTGCCGCACAAATCGCCGCTATCACGGCATTTTCCGCCGCAGCTTTACGCAGAATTTTGTCCACATCGGCATCAGCATCCAGATTTGCCGCACCCGGCATACCTCCGGGCAGGATCACTGCCGCAAATTTTTCCTCAACCAGAGTTGACAATTCCGCATCCGGTACGATTTTCATATTGTGTGCCCCGGTAACCAAACCCGGTTTCAAAGAAGCGGTGATCACCTCCAAACCAAGTCTCCGGAGGATATCAACCGTACCAAGTGCCTCGATTTCTTCAAAGCCGTCAGCTAAAATAAGCAAAATTTTTTCCATATCTTTTCTCCTTTTTCATAATATATCAGCCAAACCCACCGGGTTCAAGCGAAATTTTACAAACTTTTTTGATTCAGCGGTTGAAAAAAGAAAAAAAGCAGTATATATTATGTACACAACGCAGACCTGTGGTGTAACGGTAGCACAAGTGATTCTGGTTCACTTTGTTGAGGTTCGAATCCTTACAGGTCTGCCATTTTTTTGTTTAAATTTCTGCCATAACCTTTTGATTCTCAACGCCAAGCTGCCATTATCAAGGTTTGCGGTGTTTTCGGCTCCACACTCTCAAAAGCCAGTAAATCGACCAAACATCCATCGATAAGTTAACGATAAGTGTTCGATCAATATAGCATTGAAGATCCTTATAATCAAGTCATTATACAAAAAATTCTCATATTTGTTCCCGATATGAAAAATGAATGCAGACGGAACTTCGCCTGCATTCACGAGAATGTATTCCTACTCTTCTTTTTTACTCAGGTGTCATCAGAGAGCAAATTCCGATAATATTTTCCTTTTTTTGAGCCTGGCGATTTTACGGATGTTCTGATTGACGGATTGCAAGCGAGTCACGATTGCAGAGATTTCTTCCTTCTACAGAATTCGTCTTTGAATCAGATGTTCGGCTATGGTTGATAACACCAACCAGCGTTCCGTGCTGAAAAGGTCATATAGGTATAGCATCATCTCAACAATGACCTACGAGTCAGTTTCTGAGAGTTTACCAAAATCGGACCACGCACCACTTGGTATGTCTCCATCTGCAACCAACGACAATGTATCTGCGAAATCACCAGCGTACATATGCTCAGCAACAGTGCCAGCTAAAAGAATAAAATCTTGTGTCAACGAAGACCAGCCAGAATCAATGGCTGGTTCTGTTATCGTCATTCCCTGACCTGCATCAACTACTTCAATGCTGTCAGGTACGACTCCTCTCATCATATAATATAGAGCGTGTCCTGCTTCGTGGTATGCGACTTGCTCGATTGATATGCTATTTTTCATTAGTTCTTTCCTTTCCTAATTTTGCCTGTGTCGATCATATTATACTGTTTTATAGGAAGTAGTCACCATACTTTTTGCTGGCTGTTAAAAAAATAGCCTCATTATCTTTTTTGATTTTTTGGGTGGTATATAATCTAACCAATTTGAGTATACCAAATTTTTTGAAATTCCGAAATTTTCAAAATTTTAGTTTTTTTGAAATTTTGGTTTTTCAAGATAGTAACAAAACTATGCTTTTATAGCCACTTATTTAACAAAACAATGTAATTGCAGACGATTCTTTTGCAAAACGATGGTATTATGGTCATTAATTGAGGTTTATAAGATTATTTATAAAATAAGATTAATATTATATTGTGGTGGTGTAACACACACCCACACCGCCACATAATGGCGGTGGTGCGTTACCCCACTTCAGGGGATGGGCGATATCCCCATATCTCTCCTCTTTTTCTCTCTTCTATTTTTTTTGTGCAATTTTTTTAATTTAATACCATATTACAAGCGATAAGATAAAATAAACATTGAAAAATAAAGGAGTTAAAATGAAACCAAAATCAAAAATGACATTATGGTTTGAATCACAAGCAGCCAAACACAATTTATCTATCACCACGATCAAAAACTGCTATGCAAAGAGCGATAAAATAAGAGCAGAATATGATAAATTGATTGCAGAAGCAAAAAAAAGACACTATGTTGCGAAACCCAAAATCACATCAATCATCATTCCGTCATCATTTATTTGGCAATCATTGCTTAAATATAAAATATCCAGATACAGGATTCCTGATTTTGCATTGCATAATGCTGAATATGCTTATGTTGTAAGCAATGAAAATGATTATTATGCTGAAGAATTGAAAATAGACCGAACTGAAAATGATTTTATTGATTTTTACGGTTTTGATTATGATGAGTTTATCATATTATCCGCATTGTACACCGCGATTCATGATAATTATAATATAACACAAGCTAAAACTTATGTGACAACGTCCATACCAGTAGATGTTGTCTGGAATATGCTTTATCCATCTTCCCGATGGAATGGTGTAAAATCTAAAATTAAAGGTTGTTTTGTCAAAAAAATTATTGATCTAAGCAAAAAAATCAAAAAAATCAAATGCAAATATTGGTGTAAAGGTTTGAAGCAACCACTTACTACATACGATGATTGCAAAGCCATAATGAGCATATCGGTAACGGGAGATAGCATATCATCTGCAATTGTGACAGCTTCAATTAGTAATGATAACATTTGGAGACAGGCAGAAAAACAAAAAAGGTTAATTAGCATCAACAATAAGATGTATGACTATGGCAGGGATATTATCAATGGTTCTATTAGCAATCATCTTGCTGCAAAAATTTATATTTCCTACAGAATCAAAATTAACAGTAGTAAAATTAAAAACAGCATTACCAAAAAAACATTGACCGCAATATGTGGCAAAGTAGATAACGATTATATTAATAGGTATATGCAGCATCTAGTAGATAATGGCACTATTACAAAGTATACAAGCACCAGACATGGCATTGCTTGGGAGATGCAGGACGCAAAAAAGCAATCATTAATCATCATGCATGATGAAGATGGAAAAATGAGTAAAAATGCCCCAGAAGCGACAGAGGAAGTGATCCAAAGAGAAAAAGACTTACGGATTATCAACAGTTTTACCTCAAGATATGAAGTGAAATCAGGTAAACGATTGATTAATACTGAGTTGCACTCAACTTATTGCAATAACGACTGGATGCAAGGTGGCAGATTGTATACCTCTGCAGGTGGTTATCAGAGCTTAAGTAAAGAGGATAGAAGCAAGCTTACAATTAATGGCAAACCTGTAGTAGAACTTGATTATTCCGCTTATCATCCGCATATATTATATGCTTTATCTGGAGCAACATTAATGACTGACCCATATAATTTTTACCACGACCGAAAAATTGCGAAATTGGCTCTCAATATCGTCATCAATGCAAAAAACAAGTCTGAAGCCATAGGAGCAATTAAAGTGAAAATAAATAAGAGCGTTGATGTTAATGCCTTGCTTGACGCAATGGAAAAAGAACATCAAGCAATAGTACATCATTTTTATTTGGGAGCTGGGATTTTTCTGCAAAATTTTGATGCAGACATCGCTGTTAAAATTGTCTTAAAGATGAGGGCAAAGCGGATATTGGCTCTTCCTGTGCATGATTCTTTTATTGTCGATGCCAGATTCGAGCAAAAATTGCGCCAAACTATGGACGAGGTGTATGCAGAAGTAACAGGCGGTTTTCGCTGCCCGATAAAATAATTTAAAATTATATATGGCGACTTGACTTTTTGTGAATCAGTGATACGATCGATCGCAGTTAAGAAAACGAACGTTTTTTGAACGGTAAAAACCAGATAATTTTTCAGCGTAAAAAGTGTTGAAAAATAGACACCCTTTTGTGAACGGTAAAAAAATGGAGGTGAAAATGCGGTGTGTGATATACGGTCGAGTTTCAACCGACAAACAGGAAGCAGAAAATCAGATTACTCAATTACAGGAATATGCCAATCGTCAGCAGTGGAATGTTATCGAAGTAGTGACCGATGTTTGCTCGGGTGGCAAATCGGCGGTGAAAAGAACTGGTCTTAACAAGATCTTCAAGATGGCGCACCAGAAGCGATTCGACGTGCTGCTGTTTTGGTCTCTCGACCGCTTCAGTCGAGAAGGCAGTCGCAAGACTCTTGAATATTTAACGCACCTTGACGATTACAGAGTCCAGTGGCATAGTTATACTGAAGAGTATATCAGTTCTCTCGGAATCTTCGCCGATGCTATCATTTCAATTATGGCTGCACTGGCGAAGCAAGAACGTATCAGAATCAGTGAACGTACAAAGGCAGGTCTTGAGCGTATCCGCAAAAGTGGCAAAACTCTCGGTAGACCGCAAACGTCGGATGCTGCCAAAGTCAGGATGCTGCGTGAACAGGGACTTTCTCTATCCGCCATCGCAAAAGAGTGCGGAATCAGCAAAACCAGAGTACATCAGATTCTTAATGTATAAAGTTATATTGTGCAGAATAGACTTGAAATATATTATATGGGGTAGTATATTATCCGACGTCCCGTCGGTAAATACTACAGTATAATATAAAGAAAAAGTGTATATGCAACAATATAGTGAATATGTGAATTTTAACCAAGAAGTTTATGAGCGTTTTTTTGCTCCTAATCTCAATTCATATTCCAATGTTGCTTCAATTCTTGCAAATATATCTGAAATTCAAGACAGCAATTTTTTCAATGGGGCTTGTGCTTTTATTAAAGATAATGATTGGGATTTACTTTGTATCACTCATTCTGATGGAGTTCCGCTGTATTTGGGTATTATTGCCGTCCAAGTTTTGGCTGCTGCAGAACGAAAAAAAGATGAATTGTGCACTCCTAGTGCATATCGTCCTCGATTAGCTGAACTTTTGAATATTCAAGTTAAAGATGTATCAAAGAAATTCTCAAGCTACCAAGAACAAATATATGACGCTTTCGAGGAGTGGTGCAATAAAAACCGATTAGCAATTTTTCTGTCTCGCAAAAATAACAACAGTTATCGTCATGTACAATTTCCATTAAGTTTAGCTCTTTTGCATAAACGAGATCTTGAGTCCCTTTCTTATTTTTTCTATCGTTACAATCTCTGTCCAGGAGATGAAATAGATTTTTACTCCTTTTTAAAAATTATACATGATCATATTGGTTCACTACCAGCCAGTATATACAGGAAATGGCATAAGATTTCTGATCTTGATCGTAAACATGCATTATGTAAACAAATTTATTCGGCGTTTTTGGAATGGGATGGCAGTTACGAGGAGAACCATAAAAAATATAAAAGAAAACGTCGACCGCCTGTGGAATATACAATGTATTGGCTTGGACATGAACAATTTTCGCCACAAGTATTTTGCAACGATGATGAAATGTCCTATTACAACTTTATAAAAGATTTTCCGCGAGGCTGCTTTTTTGAACGAGATTATTTGCGACACAATGACTGGATACATATTTCCGAACATAGACTTCGAGTAGAAGAAAATTCTTCGTATGCCTGGTTGGTTGGCAATACTACTTTTATAAATGCTGTCAAACGATATTTGGGAGAGCCAAACTACAACTATGGCGATGGACAATTTAAGATTTTTATGATCTCCGCTAAAGAGATAAAATTATTGATCAACTATTTTCCCGAGTATTTTAAGAATAATTCTCAGGAGCCATTTATAAAACTTATTGGCGGATTAAAAATAGGTGCTCGTAAGTGGTTGGCTGGTGCAGGACCAATTCTTTTGACAGAAGGTAATGTCGGAGCAACAGCACGTTTGGTTAATCTTCAAAATAATGAAAAAAAAGTTATAAACATAATAGAACAGCCGCTGATAAATTTATCTTCAGGCAGGTATTTGTTGCAATATTCATCTGACGCACCTGCTATTTTATTTACAATATCCAGCAAATGGGAGGAGCCTGCGTGTAAAGGTGGCGGATGGCATGTTGATAATGATTGCATATATCCAACAGCTTCTGAAGATTTTCAGCTCCAAGGTTTAGATTTTTCAAACTTTCCAGTGGAACCAGCTGCAGAAGATTTTTTGTGTGTAGGGAATGCTCTGCATCAATGGATGAGTCTAGCAATCGGGCATGAAAAAAATGAAATCAGTAATGAGAATATTGTTCATAAAGCATTGAGGAGAAAGTTGAATGGAATACGCAATCGGTAAAATATTATTCAACAATGGATCTTACGCAAGAGTGAAAGTGCTATTTTACTCCAAAAATGGCTTTTGGACATCCTCAAATATAGAAACGTGTTTTCCTGCACAAGGAAAGGTTTTTGCGCCAAATCTCCCTGTTGATTATTCTTTCCTGAAACAAGATGATGTTATTTGTTTTAACTATGTAGAGAATCCGTTTGAATCGAAACGCGATGATGATGATATTTTTATAATACCAAGGAAAAAAGATGGGGGAGATGTTTGGAAATGCCCTTTAGTCGCAACGGACATTACTGAAGATGACATCTTTCACAGGGTGACGTACTCAAAAGATAAGGATCTAATTTTCTTTACCTGTAAACAAGGTTCGAAGCATTATATTTGTGGTCCCGTATGGAGCGATGATTTGTCACCGAAAACAGGCAAAGAAGTTAAAGCTTGGGCATACAGAGAAAGTTATGATACGATTATTGATCCTGAAACAGATAAAAGATATTTGACTGTTAAACCAGAAGAATTTCTGCAAAAAGAACATCAAACCATTATCGATTGTATGTCAACTAGTCAACTTATTGACTGGCTTAAAAATAAATTAAAAACTTCCATAGACTCATCTGTCTTAAAGGATGTTTTGAGTAAAATAAAATCGATAGAAGAACAAGACGAAGATGATAAATTAAGCAAGACTCGTTTCTCTCGTATTCGTCAAGG
>JAFVPG010000334.1 GCA_017505415.1 Lentisphaeria bacterium
AACAAAAGTGTTTAAATACAAATGCCGGGGACACAAGGATCGGGGTGTTTTGATTTGTGCAAAAATCCTTGGGGATTTATTTTTTCTTCACTTGAAAAGCGAAAAATCAGCCAATTTTGAGCATAAACGCGGTATCCTCGGAAAAGGCAAATCGGAGAATTTTGGCTGCTTTATGGCGTTCTCCCAGTTCTCTCAATTCTCCAAACAGAGAATTTAAAACGAAAAAAGCCAGTCAAATCGACTGGCGTATTCTCTATAACATTTGCACATCCTTACTCCCGACTTGTCCTCCATAGCCTTGGCAAAGGAGGAAGGGAGCTGCTTCACGGGCGGCGCAAGCCGACGTCTTCACAAGCGACTGCAAGGAGCGACTTCACAAGCAAGGCGAAACGGCGATTTTAGTGAAGAGCGGCTGTCGCCGCGTGAAGATGTGAAGTATAGCCTGACGGCTCTGTGAAGTGAAGCCTTCCGTCTTCGCCCTTACGGGCTACGCCGTAACAAGTGCGGCTTCGTTATTTTTTTGCCTTTGGAAAAAAGGCAAAAAAATGGTGGTGGATTTAAAGAAAAAATAAAAATCCCGTTCTTTGAGTAATTTTTTGGACCATTACAAAATACTCTTTGGATTTATTTTTGAGCTCAAAATACGACTTTTTGCCACCTTTTTCATGGTGTGTCTAATTCGTCCTCCGTTAACCCGTTGATCTCCGCCAATTTCATGAAAAACAGAGAATTTTTCGTAAATTCGACACAAACTCATGGTTCTATGTATTTCATTAGCTCACTAACAAGAATATGAACAGTTGTTGCTGGATTCATTTCATGGTATGACTTTCCTGCTTGCGACTGCAGTGCTCTTGCAGCGCGGTCTATTGCAAGGTTCAAATTAGATCTTAACAAGTCAAACATATCACCTGCATTTTTCTCATATTTTCGCTCCATTTCTTGAGTCAAAATATCAGAATATGTCTCGCGTGACAATGGTCCTCCAACCTGTTCTCTAAAATGCAAAATGTACCATAGTTCAAAAGCTTCATTACTCCACGCCGCATGCCACTCTTCCGTGTGAGAATCGTCAGAAAAGGATCTACTTTCAATCTGTTCAATAGCATTATCAAAATCATCATCAGGAAAACTGTCTTTATCAAAAACAACCCATATTTTATAATATGGAGGACAAGATGATTTTCGTCGTTCTGTTACCAATCTTTCTGTTTCTTTAACAAGCGAGAGCGTATTTTTAGCTTCTCCTGAAATACTGATTCTTTTCACCATTTCGTTAGGAAGAATTTTTCTTATTGCGTCAAAATAATTGGGTTCTGTAGCTTCCCCTTCGCAGACAATAAGATAATAACGGCGTGGAGGGCGTTGCCCTGAACGTCTTTTATTTCTTCTTTCTAAAATGTTGTGTTGCAAATTGGTCGAGACTTTTCCTGCCTTTGCCATATTGCTTAATCCTCCTTGTTATCAGAAAGTTTAAGCAAATCGCCTATAAATGGGATTGCTCCATAAATTCCATTGAGGTAATCTTTTTCAAAGGAGGCATCGTTACGAATCTTTTGATTATTTTCTTTCTTAAATTCGATTAAGGAATAAATATGAGTTGCTTCTACGTTATCCTTTTCAGCAAAGTATATTTGATCGCGTCGAAACATATACTCATCATGCCCTGTATTTTCATTATAAACTTTGTATGACAGCAGATTAGTATCGTGAGTATTGAATATCAATTGAGCATTATATGGATTTGTTTTACTGGAATTAAACAATTTTACAATTTGTCTGGTAAAAATAGGATGCAGCCGAGAATCCAATTCATCTATAAACAATACAGCTCCTGTATTTAATGTGTCAATAATTGGTCCTGCTAATGCAAATGCTTTTTGGGTACCAAGAGATTCAGATATATCAAAGTCAAATGAAACCTGATTGACAACCTGTCCCGTCGAGTCATATACATTATGCTGACTGCGAATCTCGTAAAGTTTACGATGTTGTCCTGGGGGTGATTGTTTTATTTCACGTTCGTTTACAGTCAAATCAATAATGTTTGTATCAGCATTGCGCAAAAAATCCAAAATAGAATTTCGCAGTTCACCAGAATGAACTTGAGAACATGTATATTGTTTGAGAGGGACAGAAAGAGCTCCTGATATTACATGAAATTTTGAAAAAAGATAATTGATGATTGCTTCTGCTTGCGGGACTGCGAATTGAGCACACACGGAGAGAAACAAAGCATTACTTCGGGTACGATCTTCCAGGCCGTGTGCTTGTTTCCATTTTTTTTCCACTTGGATAATATCATCATCTGCTGCTTCGCGTATAAAAACAGTTTTATTCTGCTCCAATAGCCATTCTCGAACAACTTTTTTCCTTGTTACCTGAAAACCATAAAAATATTTTCTTTTATCAAGAATAAATTCTATTTCAAATTCAGATGGCATTGTTAGACATTCTGGATTCAGCCGAAATGGGACAATGGGGATTTCCTCAGCAGACGTAGTATCTTTAGATGATGAAATTATAAACTGAATAAAAAAATGCATCGCATAAATCAGATTAGTTTTTCCACTGGCATTTGCGCCATAAACAACCGTACTTTTCAATAATTTTTTCCCAGCAACTTCAAAACTATTTTCCTCTACACGTTCTTTGCAAGTTCCCATTGCGGTCATGTCAAGAGTTTCTTTCTCTTTAAAGGAGAGAAAGTTTTTGACAGAAAAACGAATAAACATGATAGGATCTCCTTTCTGTGCATTTTCTTTGATTCGTTCTTAATATACATTAATACGCCAAAATGTCAACCTAATTTGAGAATTTTTCACAAAAACATGATGTTTTTGCAAAAAACACAGCTTTTTTAGTTGTTAAACACAGAATTTTATTTTGAATGAAGGTAATTTTTTTATCCTCCTCCGCTAACCTGTTGATCTCCGCCAATTTCATGAAAAACAGAGAATTTTTCGTAAATTCGACACAACCTCTACCAATGTTGATTTAAAGAGAAAATCAAAAAAATGATAATTAAGAAATTCATGCGTCAATGACACTGGACAATATAACTGTAAATTTCAAAGCGCTGCTTATCGGCGAGTTTTGATAATAAATTTATTACAACAGGGGCCCAGCGGCAACTCTGCAATGAAGATCAAATAGCTGGGATGGCTTTTCTTCTGCGGAAAATCCTTTTTTGCTATCCGGCACAAGCCCTGTAAAAATGCGTTATCTCATCAGTTTGGAAACTACTTTTTGGGGGGCAAAAAACGGTCAAGTCCTCGCTTAACTGTTTGATTTATCGCAGTTTGCAAAGATTGGAGAATTTTTCGTAAGTTTAACGTCTGGTAGTTCGGTGGATTTAAAGAAAAAATAAAATACCCGTTCAGCTGACTTTTTCAAAATATCATTACAAAAATCCACACGATTTTTTTACAGGTTCAACACAGGGATTTTCCGGCTCCAAACAGATATTTTGTATATGTGATCCCTCTATTAAAGATTTCTGCAAGTTTTGGCAGTTTTTGTTATTTTTATACCCGAACGGGGATTTTTTTACTAATTTAACTTGACTTTATACCCGATCGGTGGTAAATTATTAAAAATAACGCAAAATTACCACCGAAAGGGTATAAAAATGACTCTTGCAGACTTTGTTCGCCAGCAGCGGAAAAATTATAAACTCACTCAACGGGATTTGGCAGACCGTTCCGGAGTCGGAATCCGTTTTATTCGTGAACTGGAAGGCGGAAAGCCAACATTGCGAATGGATAAGGTCAATATGGTCTTGGACCTTTTCGGTGC
>JAFVPG010000335.1 GCA_017505415.1 Lentisphaeria bacterium
ATAACACAGCCTTTTCAAAAAGACTTCTTCCCCGCAAAACAGTTTTGCAACAGCTCCTAAATAAAAAAGAATGGGGTTGTTGTAACTCTTAAAAAAAGTAATCAACATCCCATTCTTTTAATTTTCTGTTTCTGAAAATTTTACCTTCAGATTATTATTTACTGCGGATCCATACTGCCATTTTGGTGGGACCTCTGTTCTGCCAGAGGTGGTATGGAATAGCGGTAAATCTGCCTTTTTTGACTTCAAGATTGCCGGAGAAATAGAGAGATTCCGTATCAGGTGCAGTTTCAAAATATGCTGTGCCGCTGATGGCAACTGCTCCTTCCGTCAAACCGGAGGCAGGTACGAGTTCAAATTTTTCTGTAACATCAATCAGCATATTGGCGATGCCGTCGGGATTGTCGACACTTTCACAAGCATAAACCAGCGGCCCGCGCATAAGTGCAATACGACCCATATTATTGGTGACTTTGAAATTTGAACGCATAACAGTTACAGGCATATCAAGATCAAGTTCAATAATGTCACCATTCTGCCATGTACGTTCAAAAATGATATATCCGGCAGCAGGTGCAGCAGAAATTTTTTCTCCGTTAAGTTTGACGGTATAATTTCTGCACCATTCCGGAATACGGAGAGCGAATTTGAAAGTTTCCGGTGTGTTGAAAGTTATTTTTACTTTGCCGTCATACGGATAGAGCGATTCAACTGCCACATCGCCGAAGGCAGAATTGAAAGTATTTGCAATCGGAATATTAAGTCTGAGTTCATCATCTGCCTCACTCCATATATACTGCAATGTTTCAGGCAGGAAGCGGCAGAAACTTGTAGGACAGCATGAGCATGTGAACCACGGCTGGCGTTCTTTGGCTCCGTGATTGTAAATTTTGGTATTATCATCGACTTCGAGATAGTTGGTATAGAAAAATTTATCGCCGCTGAGGCTGATCCCGGAAAGGACGCCGTTGAAAACAGCTTTTTCGATCACTTCGGCATATTTTCCGTCACCGGTGGCATTGAGCATGCGGGAGGCGAAACGGACAAATCCCATGGCGGCACAACTTTCCGCATACATGAGAGAACTGTTCTGCAAATCATAATCAATAGTGAAAACTTCACCGAAAAATGATGAACCGATACCGCCGGTAATATACATGCGGCGGTTGCGGATGTTGTCAAAAAGTTTTTCACAGGTGTTAAATAATTCTTCATCATTTGAAATGCGTGCGACATCTGCCATACCGCAATACATATAAACTGCACGCACCGCATGACCGACAGCTTCAAACTGTTCACGGACGGGTTTATGCGCCTGACGGTTCAGACATTCACTGTCCCATACTTTTTCGACCTCTTTGAAATAATTCGGTTCCTGCGCACGTTCATCAATGAAAAATTTTGCCAGTTTGAAATATTTTTCATTGCCGGTGGCATGATAGAGACGTACGAGAGCAAGTTCAATTTCCTGATGGCCGGGATAACCTCTTTTTTTGCCTTCTTCATAACCGAAAACCGAGTCGATATAATCTGCATAACGGCATACGGCATCGAGAAGTTTGGTCTTGCCGAGCTGTTCATAAGCGGCAACAGCAGCTTCCATGAGATGACCTGCACAGTAAAGTTCATGATTAAGCCAGAGTTTGCTCCAGCGGTTTTCCGGTTCGATAGTGGTATAATAGCTGTTGAGATAACCGTCAGGCTGTTGAGAACTGACGATAAGATCGATTATTTTGTCATATTCAGCTTCAAGTTCTGCATCCGGATAAATGGAAAGAATATTGGCAACGCCTTCAAGGACTTTTGCGACGTCGGAATCCCAGTAAATATGAGGCCTATTGGGCATGCCTTCTTTCCAGTTGAGTTTGAAAGCATCTATACGTCCGGTTTCATAACACTTTTGCAAAGATGACGGAATGGTTGAAGTTTTATCGGTTTCGATTGCCCGTTTGAGTATGTGGTCAGCGGGAGTGACTTTGCTGATTTTTGCGCAGCGGTAATTTTTAAGGTTCATAATAAATATCCTATGATTAATTTTTTGAATTATTGGAAATATATCACATTTTCTGTGATATACAATACAAATTACTTACATTGATAAGTAAAATCTTTCAGAGCTATTTTACCGGTGGCATTACAATTGTAAACATAAATACGCAAAGTTCCGTTGCAGTCAGATGGAATTTTCAAAGAATATTTCAAATTGTGCCATTTGCTGTCGGCGGGTATTTTTTCTCCGATATAACCGATTTCCCGTATTGCTCCTTTGGTATTTATTGCGGCGATGACGACACGCTGTTCAGCAGTATTTGCACTCATTTTCGGAGTTTTCATCATTTTGAAATTGAATTCGCAGACAGAAGCCGGTTTTACTGTGACATGGAAATGACCGCCTTTGAATTTGCCGTTGCCTGCAACTTCAAAATCCGGAGCTTTTTTAATTGCCGATGCTGCCGGAGCGGCAGGTTTGGGTGCAGTAACTGATGATGAAACAGTTGCAGCAGATTTATTAACCGCAGTGATGCAGACATTTTTTATTTCCATTGAACCGTCAGCGTTACAGTTGTAGACGAACATGGAATATTTGCCGCCGTCTTTCGGGGCGGTAAATGAGCCTTTGACATTGTGCCATTTGCCGTCAACGGGGACATTTTCGCCGAAATAAGCGAATTCCCGATAGCCTCCGGAGGGGGGATTTTGTGCGAAAACTATGCGGTGTTCGATATTTTTTTTGCTGAGGGGAGCAATTTTGCACATTTCAAAAGTAATGTTGTACAGATGCCCCGGCTGGAGCGGCAGGACTTCAGTACGGTACAGAAATCTGCCGTTGCCTTCAAGAATACCTTTTTCACGATTGCCGAAAGCCGGACGTATTTCATTTGAGTCGGCAGCAGGAGTATTTACGGCAACAGCTTTGATTTCTGTGACATTGGTATTGATTTTTTCTGCAGGAGCAAGTTCAGAGATTTTGAAATCAGCAAGTTTCAGAGTGCCTTTGGCATTGCAGTTGTAGACGAAAAGTTTTAATTCTCCGTTTGCATTGGCTGGAACAGTGAATGCTGAAGCAACCTGATAGGTTTTGCCGTCAACCGGGACTTCAGCGGCAAAAGATTTTATCTCCTGATGTTTATTGCCATTGACGGAATAAAGTATAAGACGGTGTTCGATTTTTTTGGCACTCATGGGGGGAAGTTTGGTGATTTTAAAATCAAACCTGTACGATTTGCCTTTGACAAGCGGCAGAACTGCACCGCGGCAGATGAATTTACTGTTGCCTTTGAGGTCGAGCGCACCGCCCCACGGAGCGGGAATACTTGAGGCAAAGGTTACGGCACAAAGTGTCAATGATGATAAAAAAAGTGTTTTTTTCATGTTAATTTACCTTTTTGATTTTAAGTTCGTCGATTCTCAAAGTTTGAGTTGTCGGCTCAAGATAGAGATAGAGTGCGCTCTGATGAACGTCTCCGTCTGTTTTGAATTTGATTTTACGGTGATGCCATACTCCGTCGGCAGGAACATCTTCACCGATGACGGCATAATGGGTAATTTTGTTATTTTTTGAATAATTGCCAACTCGCAGAATACTTTTGGTATCAAGATCCTTGCGGATTGCAATTTCAAGCTCATATTCAGTATTTGGTTCAAGTTTGAGATTGAATTCAGTCATACGTCTGCGTTCCGGATGACCGATCAATTCAAAACAGCCTTCTCCCCGATAGGTTGGCTGAGTGTGCCAGACGGGATAATCTTCAAAGTCATAATGCAGACCTTTTTCGGGAATATCACCGCCTGAAGTAAAAATATCATGGCGGAAAATTCCGGGGGTGAATCCGTTTATTTTTACCAGTGCCTGATGAATTCTTTCGGCTTCGGCTTTGAGTTTTGTTCCGTCATTTGAGGCAACAATGACGGCGATTTGACGGGGTGCAAGCGTCATTTTTGAATCAGTATTGTACAAAACTGACGGATTTTTTCCATCACATACAGCAATTTTGCCGAAATTTGACGGAATAACCGGTTCAAATGTCACTGCCTGCGGTGTCGCATTTATAAAGACTGCCATGCGTGTGCCGTCAGACAGTTTGAAAACTCCATTATGCACATACGGTGTCAATATGCGTTGTGCAGTAAGACTGCCCCACATGAGATTGCGAGTCGGCATATTTTTGAATTTCAAAGGACGATCCATTTCACCACAGTTGAAGTAATTCAAAAGATTATGGCGCAGATGCATCAGACGTTTGGTGTACAGACGTTTTTCCGGATCATTCATGTAGTCAGCAGTAAACCAGCCGAGCTGTTCAGAGTTGACCAACTGAGTTGCCATTTTATCGAAAAATGACTCTTTGTGGCCGGGTTTGACATGATCATAGATTCTGCCGCTGAACTGCGTGCGCCCTGAATAAATCGAAGCAAACAGCGGAACTTGCCCCGTATCAATCCAACGGAATGGACAGACTCCGTCAAGATATTGCATAAACGGTTCGGAAGCATCTTCCGAGTCATGACACAAATCAGGATATTTACTGCGGAGTGATGAAATTTTTTCAAACATTTTCCAGTATCCGTCACGCAGCCAGTTGAAAGGAGAATTAAGAAGATGTCCATGTGCCGGGTTGAAACACGGCATCGGTTGTGCGGTAGTAACTTCATCATGATAAACTGCATCAAATCCCTGACCTGCCAATCTGCGTGACATTCTGAAAATATAATCCTGCCAATCCGGAACCGCAGGACACATAACGGCACAACGGGTCCCGCCGCCTTCCAGAGTCAAATCCCCTTCTTTTGAGCGGGTGGCATACGCTTCGGCAATATCCTTGAACTGGAAATCGTAATGACCGTCTTTTTTGCGGTAGAAACCGAGACAATCCAAATGGTCTTTGCCGGGTGCGAGACCATCACGGCGCGCCCATGTCCGGTTGTCTGTATAAGGTTTGACATAAACTCCGATATCATTAAGCTCGGTCAAAGTCTGCAATGCACGGGTTTTCGGATAAAAATGCGGAAACTCACCTTTGGTGCGGTCAAACCATTCATAATAATGCATGGCAAATGGCAAGTCAAAATATTTACGCAGCTGCTTGTAACTGACGATTGTATTATAATGATCCCATTCATTGAAGCAGAGCTGCAAAATCCAGAAAGTATTGTTGCGGTACCATTCGGGAGTGGATTTGCGGGGAAGTTCTTTGATCCACCATTTTGCTTTTGATGCAAGGAAACGGCGGTAAATTCTACCGGCATCGAACCAGTCACCGTCAAAAATTTCCCAAACACCTTTGCCGCTGAGTTCAAATTTTCTGCCGCCTTTGTCCTCTGCACGGTAAGCGACGGGATGAGTCCAGATAGTTTCAAGTTCGCCGTTGCGGGGGCGCATTACAAAATGCTTGTTTCCGCCGTAGGGATCTTCAGCGCCAAGATAAATGCCGCCGAGATCATCATAATAAGCATGAAACTGCATATTGAGTTCGCCGTTTGGATAATTTTTCCATGGTTGCGGCACATTGCGGCTGATTGGTTTTTCAAAAACGACACCTGACATTTTGGGCGACAGAAATTTGTCAACACCGTTACGTAAGCGGCGCAGACGGCTGTGCGGAAATGAAACGCTATCCAGAAAAAGTTGATCATTCAGCGATTTCATGCTCAAATTCATCTCCAGCCTGTTATCAGAGAATGTAAATTCTGAAACTGCTTTGAGAGTATTTTCTTTCAGCCAGACAATTTTTCCTGAATATGAATTTCTGCCATTCTTTTTGTATGTCAGAGTATAGGGTGTTCCGGGGGAATTCTGTTTGACAGGCTGACCGTCAGCAAGATGTGAACTCAATTCCCAGTTAGGTGGTGTCATACCGAAAATTTCAGCTTTACGTTTGAGATCATACCAGCCGGCAATCGGAAATCCTGATTTATTTCTGCCGGTATTGATAAAAAGCATTGAACGGCTGCCTGAAAGAATTTTAGAGGAAATTCCTGCATTGTTCCATGCAGAAGCAAATTTTTCTGCATCAGAAATTTTCAAAATATTTCTGATTTTATCAAGTTCAGAAGCAAGGCGCTGCTGATCACTGCCGTTACGGCAGTTGCGTGCGGAAATATCCAGCACCCATTTGCCGAGAGGTGAGGCTGTTTTTTCAAGAGATGCAATTTTGTTTTCAAGAGATTTTCGGAGCTGAACGCCGGACATTTTGGCGATTTTTGCGGGACGGGAATTGACGGCAAGCGCCATGACTTCATTTTCTGTGAGAGCCCGGTCAAAAAAGAAAACGTCCGTCATTTCTCCGTCAAAACTCCACTTGTCATTACGAATACCCAGACCTGCGCCCAACCGCCATGAAGCATTTGAGGGAGAAACTGCGCTTCCGCAATTTACAAGCTGTTCTTTCTCCGGTTCGCCATTCATATAATACGTTACATTATAACCATTCAAACCACGGTTATCCTGCACACGTCGTTCAACTGTTATCGCTACATGCGCATAACTGCCGTATGGCGGCATTCCGACTGTACCGACAAGAGGCACTCCCCATTTGCCTCCGGTGACAAAATTGAAATAAAGCTGATCACTCCAACGGTCACTGCGTCTGCCGAAGACAAATTCACCGTCTTTGGCGGCAATAATATCATGATCATACAGAAATTTACCATCAGCTCCGTAACCTGAACCGAAATCTTTATGACGGCGGTTGAGTTTTATTGTTGCTGCGATAGTAAAACCTTTATCTGTCAAATGCCAGTTTTTACTGTTTGGAATAACTGCACCTTCTCCTTTGTTCCGCATGAACAGACGCCCGCCTGCCATATCAGTTCCGGAAGTCAGCTGCAAAAATGGAATTTTATTGTCTGACATTTCAAACAGCGGTGATGCCGCACAGGGGATAATTACAGCAGACAGAAGAAAAATCAATCTCAAACACATATTTACAAATTCTCCTTACTGAATGTAACTGCGGGCAAGAAAATGTCTGCCGCCGGCACTGGTGGCATTATAACAATCAGAATCAATCCAGTTTTGCACTTCTTTTTTGCTGTATGAGCCTACGCTGCCATCAACATGAAGCTGGTTGATATTATTGTTCCCGTTGTGATAAGCACGCATTGATTGCCCGGAAGCAGGATAAATTTTATCATAGAAAAGAAGTCCGTCATTCCCATTGGAAGTACCGCCGAATACAGTTGCATCATATCCCTGACAATCTGCGGCATAAATCAAGTCTGAAGGATATTTGAATCTGCCGATACGATGTCCGGTATAACCGAATCCGTAAGCCTGTGTTGCTCCGTTAAGAGCATTGATACCGATGCTTTGTGCTTTATTGAGAATATTTACATAAATATTGTACCAGTTTGAAGAATCTATTACGGTTATTTTTTTCATTTCAGATTCGCTGACACCTTTGGGAGCGGCGGGACATGCCCACAAACCGGCATTCCCTGAATAAGGAATAAGTACGGCAATCCAGCGGAACGGATAATCAGCCGCTCCGGTACCGGTTGCAGTTGGAATGAAACCGGGAACATAATCGTCATGATCAGATGCATATTGCAGCATACCAATACCGATTTGTTTCAAATTGCTGATACAGCTTGCAGTTCTGGCTCTGTCGCGTGCCTTGTTAAGTGCAGGGAGTAACATTCCGGCGAGAATTGCGATGATAGCGATGACGACGAGAAGTTCAATCAAAGTGAAGCAACTTCCGATAGTTAACATTCTTTCATTGTTTTTGTGCTTGTTTTTCATTTTTTTATCCTTTCTTTTAGGGTGTGTGTGTCAGATTTGTATGAGCTGTCGGACAGGTCAGATTTTATTCTTTTTGCAACTTCCTATAATGTTAATTATGTCATATTGTTTATATTTTAAATTCTTTTTCATTTTATCTTTTTACTTTCAAAATATGAATTTATTCTTAATTATATTATACTTCAGCTTGTATTTTTCCGCAAGAAGAGTAAATTATACAAAAAGAAGACAAAAGCCGAGAAAATGAATTTTATACAACATACGGATTATTTTATCAATACATTACAAATCTCACGCAATTTTTTAACTGAACATTCCCAGAAATTCTTCTCAAAATCAGCAGAAAATGCTGCCGCATGCGGAGTTATTATAACTCTTTTATCATGCAGCAATGGATTATCTGAACGAGGCGGTTCATCGCACAAAACATCCAATGCTGCGCCGCCGACTTTTCCTGACTGCAATGCCTCAACCAAAGCCTTTTCATCAACCACCTGACCTCTGGATGTATTTACCAGCAGCACGCCATCTTTCATTAAACTGAATTTTTCGTTATTGATAAGATTTTCTGTTTCAGCAGTCAGCGGACAATGAACGGAAACAAAATCACTCTCTTTCAACATTTCATCAAGCGGAGTCGAACCATTTGAAAATGGATCATAATGCATAACTTTCATGTCGAAACCTGAAACTAATTTTTCCACAGTTTTTGCAATTCTGCCATAACCAATCAGTCCAAGTGTACGCCCCGACAAGTGCCAATGGGTTTGATTTGCAGAACTGTCCCACTCACCATTATGAACCTGCCGGTCAAACTGCACCACATTTCTTGCCAATGCGAAAAGCAGTGCGACTGCATGTTCTGCAACAGATTCAGAAATTGATTCAGGAGTATTAAATACGCTTAAATTATGTTTTTCCGCATATTCCAAAGGCAGGGCATCAAGTCCGCTTCCGCTCCTGAAAAGAGCCTTTGCTTCCGGCATTTTATCCAAAGCCTCTTCTTTCAATGCGATATTGGCACCGAACATCCACAAAATATCACAATCTGAAGCAAAATCAACCAATTCAGCAGGATTTTCGCAACGTTTACATTTAATATCAGCAAAAGTGCGTATTTCCTCAATACAATAAGCCGGTATGCGTTCTTCCGCAGCAGAAATCATAGCAATTTTAAATTCAGACATTTTCACACTCCTTCTTAAAAGCACGCAAACCTGCCGCCATTGCGCCCCAGTCACTTATACCCGCAAACCAATCAACTCCGCGTTCCTTCCATCGGGGAAAATTACCTGCGGCAGTTCCCAGAATCAATCCGGCTTTTTTCACTTTCAAACATATTTCATCAAGAACTTTATTGAGTTCTGGGTCATCCATCTGATTCAAAATCCCCATGCTGCCGGAAAGGTCGCAAGGTCCGATACAAATACTTCCGATTCCGGGAACTTTCAGGATTTTATCCAGATTTCTGACTGCATCAATATGCTCAATTTGAACCGTTACCATCGGATAACTTGCAGAATCTTCAAGGTATTCAAAAAAATCTTTTGCTCCATACCGCACTGCTCGACGGACTCCGCAGCCGCGAACACCTTTGACAGGATAACGGCAGGCTGCCACAGCGGCTTCTGCTTCATCCGCAGAATTTACCATCGGAATGATTACAGCATCAGGAGCCAAATCCAAATAAGGTTTTATCAGCATGGCATCATTGGCTCTGACTCTGACAAATCCAGCACAGCCTGTCCCCCTGACTGCAATCAAATGCTGCATAACTTTTTCAATAGTGTGCGGTGCATGTTCTGCATCTATCCAGATAAAGTCCATGCCGCAATCACCGGCGAGTTCACTGACCGTCAAATCTGAAAGTGTGACAACGCTTCCAAGAGAAATTTTTCCGTTTTTCAAATTTTGTTGAAAACGATTAAAATTGTCCATTATTTGCCTCTCTTCAATTTGCAAATTACAATTATTTCTATAAAAAATTTTTATTGATTTCTATGTATTTTCTTCCCGGAAAGAAAGCAATCATAATGATGAAAGTATTTACCCCTGAAACGCAATAAAAAAGAAATATTTTTCAAATTTTATCATTTCTGATGAATTTGAATTTCCACACAATATATTATAATATTACTTGTATTTTTCCGCAAGAAGAGTAAATTATACAAAAAGAAGACAAATTCCGATAAAAAGGTTTTTTCGCAATGAAGGATTTTGACATCATACCATATCAGGGTGGAAGATTTATTTCCAGAGGCAAGGGCAGTCATATGATACGTGCCATCAGGTCAAATGAACTGCTTTTTTGTGTTAAAGGTGTTCTCAGGATGTTTGAAGAAAACAATATTTTTGAACTGCATCCGGGGGATTATTATATTTTGCGCAAAGGCAGAATGCATGGCGGTACTCAGAAATATCCCGGAGGACTTTCATTTTTCTGGCTGCATTTTGACTGTGATGATGAAATTTTCAACCATGTGGCGCAGACAGGGCATGTGGCAAGACACGAGCAATTATCAATGTATATTCAAAGTTATCTTGCAGAACAGCAGTTGCCCAATCCAAGCATTGAAATACAGAAATTACTGTTGAAACTGATATTCAATGAACTTGAACGTGCCATCGTCAATGAAAATTCCGTCAACAAAGTATCTGAACTCGCTCTGAAAGCTGAAGCATTTGTCAAACTTCATTTCTGTGAACCGGTAAATATCAATACAGCCGCACGGCTGTTGCACTGCAACAGTGAATATCTCGGCCGCATTTTTCATATTCATTTCAAAGAGACTTTCAGCAGTATGCTCAATCGTCTGCGTGCTGAATATGCCGCTAAACTTTTGATGAACAGCAATTTATCTGTAAAGGAAATTCTTAATGAATGCGGCTTTAATGATCCGGCATATTTCCGCCGGATATTTTTCAAACATTATGCTTCGACTCCGACTGAATTCCGCAAGTTTTATAATCGTGGTCACAGTAACACTGAATAACCCCACTTTCTTTCGAAGTGAAAGAAAGTGGACAAAGAAAGCTATGTTCCTGTCAGTAGAATAGCTGAAGCAAATATCTGCAATGTTTTTCTTTCGAAGTGAAAGAAAGTGGACAAAGAAAGCTATGTTCCTGTCAGTAGAACAGCTGAAGCAAATATCTGTAATGTTTTTCTTTCGAAGTGAAAGAAAGTGAACAAAGAAAGCTGTGTTCCCTTACTTTCTTTGAAAAGAAAGTAAGACAAAGAAAACAGCTGAAGCTGACGGAAGATTTGATTGTTCATTCTTCAGTGTTACAAAAAGTGGTTATCCCCCAAGACAGCCGTAGTATTTGTACCGGAAAAATACTCTGCCGCACACAATAAAGTCTGCCTTATATATCCACAGTTCCCTTTTCTTTTTTGGAACGCTCTGTTCCCATTGTGGGGAGATATGAAATTAAGGTGAGGGAAGGAATTTAAAAATTCATGCTTTATATAAACCATTAACTGATAAATAAAAAAATGAAGGGGTTTGGGGTATAGCTTTTTTGCATAAGCAAAAAAGCGGCAATACCCC
>JAFVPG010000336.1 GCA_017505415.1 Lentisphaeria bacterium
ACCGTTGATGCGGCGTTCTGGGCATTCTGTTCCACCGATAATTTCAAGGATGGAATGCTGGCAGCAGTTAACCTTGGCGGTGATTCCGACTCCATCGCCGCCGTTTACGGGCAAATCGCCGGAGCGTATTACGGTTATGAAGCCATTCCGCAAGAATGGATCTGTGATGTCAAAGATCATCAATGGGTGGAAGAATTTATCAATCAGCTTCTGGAGATGTTGGGATGAATATATTTGAAGATTTTTTTAACAAAAAAATGACAGTAGAAGAATTTGTATCTTTAGTGTCGGTTGCAAGTGATGACAGTGAGCTAAAAGAGGGATTTCAAACGTTTAATCCAAATTCTCCGGAAGAATATTTAACTCAAATATTCACTCATATAATGCTTAAAGATGCTTCATTCCGTAAAGCATTCTTGGAAAAATTAGAAATTGCAGATGGCGAATGGGATTTTAACGCAGAATACTCATATTCTGAAAAATCCAATGTTAAGAAAAATACCGAAAAGGGGGAAATGGATGTTTTCGGCACATCCAAACCGACCAAGTCGCTTCTGATTATTGAAAACAAGCTCAATTCGGAAATCGATTTGGATCAACCTAATAAATATGCAAAGTTTTTCGCCTCGCACAAAGATTATTCAACCAAATATGTTGTCGTCCTGACAAAGTTTTCCGGGTTGATAACTTATTGGAACAGTTATGAGGGCGGTATTAAAGAAAAAATAGTATCTGCTTTGCAAAATAAAATTGATAAGGAGATTGGCAAGGGTAAATATATTTGCAAGCACATTTACTGGCACGAAGTTTATACACTGTTGGAAAATAATTTTACAGATACGGAAATGCAGCAGGAACTGCTTGTATTTATGAAAAGCCAAAATCTCGATAAAGACTGGTATCAGGATATGGGGTGTCCTTTCTGGCGTAAAGATTTTATCGAAGAGTTTAATAAATTCGCTCAAGACCACAAGCTGCCTAAAAAACAAATTCCGGAACCAATCCAAAAAGACGGTTCTCCCAATATCAGGACAATAGAGTTGCCGGGAGAAGGAAATTATTTCGGTGGTGCGAGAATCCAAGGTGCGCGGAGAGCCGAAGCTTATAAAAACTATTCTCTGCTTCAAATAAATGTCAATGGCAAAACAAAAGATCTTTCAAAATATATTGATGATCCTGCTGAATGTATCAAACAATCAGCGGAAATGATTTTGGATGCATACGGAAAAAATAGTTTGTGATGGTTAAAGTTAAATAACCTCCGCAAATATGTTTTTCAAAAATTGAAAAACGTATTTGCTGCTGAAAGTTTTTTGTAAAGAGGGGAGCGCGAGGGGAGAAGAAACTTTTGTTCACAAAAGGTTTTCTCCCCTCGCATTCCTCCTCCTTTTTCAGCAAAATTCTTTGAGCATTTCGATCATGCGGTCGGCTCTGGTAGAGATGATTTTTTCGGCGTGGTCAAGGTAATTGGTTACGCCTTGCAGATAGAGTTCACGAGTTGGCTGCGGCTTTTCCCAATGAAAACGGACTTTGCCGCTGGCATCGGCAAACAGATTTTTTGCGTGACCGTCTGCATCAAGGTAATCATCCAGCAGCAACGATTTTATCATACGGGTGAAACCTTCCTGATTCTTGTAATTTTCAAAAGCATATCCGTTACGTTCGTGAACGAGTTTATAAAGTGTTTCATCCGCATTGCAGCCGTTGGTCAGGCACGGTTCTAACGCCAGCAGAAACTGGTCAAAGTAATCACGCCAATGATTTGTTCCCCGATAGGTGTTGAGTGTTGCAAAACTTTTCCCGCTTTTGACCGTAAAATTGGGCAGAACCACAAAATTGCCCAGTGTACAGATTTTTTTATGGAAACTTCTGATCCGGTCGTAGAGTGCATTGTCCGGTGAAAATTGATCGATTCCGTAAAAATGCCCCGGCTTTTCCGGATTTGGTCTGCCGAAAATGGTGTGGAATGTATGGATGGTATCGCCCCGGTAACATTTGCCGGTACCGATTTCCCGCCAGTCGGTCATATCCGGAAAAACTTTGCTCCAGAGCAAAACATAAACCGCCCGGATGATATAGGTGTTATCACAATCGAATTTCTGCGGAGTGATACAACCGAAAAGGTCATCATTTTTCAGAGTTTCAAAGTCAAACTCCTTAAAGTTACGGATATCGCCGTCAAGTTTTTCTCTGACAAATGCCCGCAGCATAGTTTGGGCATCAGGGGAGCGATAATAAAGTGCCATATCTTCGTGCTGATAGCTGCGGATTTCATCGGCTTCAAGGAAAGATTCCGCATCACCGGTCCATAAATCAGTCGGATCACGGAGCTGATCCCAGAGATCCTGAATTTCCCAACCGATCTTTTTCATTCCGGCATAGTATTGAAGTTTCAGTTTTGCCATCAGAAAGTTTGCACAACATTTGCAGTAAAATTGGTCTTTGAATTTTATATCGGCATTTTCATCGCCGCAATCGGCACAGTGATTTTTATTCATTTGATTTTCCTCTTTTTCATTTTTTCTATGCTGCCGCAGCCAGTCGGCGTTTTCAGCGGTATCTGCGTTGATTTTTTTGAAACTGCCGCCATTTTCCCGAACTTTGCGGATACTTTGAGCAATATATTCTTTCACCGGATTGGAGTTGAAG
>JAFVPG010000337.1 GCA_017505415.1 Lentisphaeria bacterium
AAATCCAAGTATCTTATTTCACCGATACATTATGAGGGGTTGCAGCGGATAGAACCGTTGGAAATTCCGGAAGATGCTCTGCGAGAAGCGATTTTTAATGCCATTATTCACAAAGACTATACCGGGGTTCATATTCAGATGCGTGTTTATAATGACCGCATAGAGTTATGGAATCAAGGTAGACTTCCGGAAGAACTTACTCCGGAAAAATTGCTTGAACGACATTCTTCATATCCTCGGAATAAAAACATTGCAGAAGTGTTTTACCGTGCCGGTTTTATTGAAAGCTGGGGACGCGGAATCCGGAAAATTGTTGACGGAGTAAAAAATGCAGGACTTGCTGAACCGAAAATCGAAGATGCTGACGGCGGTGTCCGCATAACGATATTCAGAAAAGGTTTTGTCGCTCAAGGTGTCGCTCAAGGTGTCGCTCAAGGTGTCGCTCAAGAGTTGACCGATATACAAAAGCAGATCTTGGAACTTATTCAGAATAATCCCCAAATATCCCGAGCTGAAATTGCTGAACAAATCGGCAAGAGCGTAAAGACAATAGAACGCCGCCTGGCAGAAATGGAAAATATTGTCAAATTTATTGGTAGCGGTTATAGCGGTCACTGGCAAATTATTTCTGCCGGAGATATGGAAAAGCAGCAAAAATGATTGAGGTCACTGGATATGCCTAAGATAATGGAAATAATTGAAAAAGAAACCAAAGCAAAAGCTATTGCATTTGAAGCCTATCTCAAAACAGGTTCCGGTCATGCTTTCTCCAACCGCCACTTCTGAAAACCTCTGATCCGCCCCGCTTGAAATGAGTCGAAACCTCTAAAATAGGCGTTTTCTATAACTTTTACAGATTTTGAGGGGACTTGCCCCCCCCTCTCAAATCCCCCTCAAACGTAAATAGAGAGTTTGCAAAACTCTATACTACCCATTTTTTATTTCAGTGAACTGGTGTCTTTACAAAAGAAATAATTCTTGCTGTTTCTCTCGATAAAACCACTTTTTCAAGAATTAAATTTCTCCCGTTAAATCATGACCGAATACCCATTTTTTGAAAAAATATGGGATATATGTGTCTTTTTTTGTGGAAAATTCTGTTAATACATGTATATTACTTATAAGTATATGAATTTTTTTGTCTGTTATACGTCCGGAAAATCGAAAATTAAATTTGAAAAGAGAATCGTTTATGTTGAAAAGTATAAAAAATTGTTGTGATAGAATATGTTCATTGAAATGGGTTCCGAATTTTCTTACGTTGTGCAATTCATTGTGCGGATTTGCCGCCATCCTCTACACTTTGCGGGTTTATGAATCTCCGAAAAGTTCTGCAAGTGTTTATATGACAAGCGCTTTTGTCATTCTTTTTGCCATGGTATTTGATGCTCTGGACGGTTTCGTTGCCCGCAAGCTCAATGCATCCAGCGTATACGGAGTTGAGATGGATTCTCTGTCAGATATGGTGACATTCGGTTTGGCTCCGGCTACGATTGTGGCGATCATGACTCATACTATGCGTATGGCGACAGATATGCCGCATGGTGCATGGCAGGAGATTATGGTTTACTGTCTGTGTTCGATTTATATCGGCGGAGCGGCTCTGCGTCTGGCACGTTACAATATCCATGCATTGATGCCGGAACAGGACAAGAATGGTAAAAAAATGAGCAAAAACTATTTTTCCGGTATGCCGTCTCCCGGTGCGGCAGCGGCGATATGTTCTATTGTGATTTATGCCAAAGATACGAGAATTCCTGATATTTATATCGTGCGTTATCTGCCGATTTATGCGGCAGTATTGGGGTTGCTTATGGTCAGCAATGTTCCGTATGTGCATGCCGGTCGTTGGCTTTTTTCGGTTTTGCGCAACAAAAAAAGGCTTGTACTGCTGGCTGTGATAATCGCAGTGATTGCAATTTTCCGCATTGCAGGAATAACGGTTTTGATAACTTTGTATGTGCTTTCGGGTTTTGTAAATATGTTATTGAAAGCGCATGATGAAAGTCGTTTTATGGAGGAGCAGAAATGAAATATCTTATCACCGGCGGAGCCGGTTTTATCGGCGGGCATCTGGCACAGCTTCTGTTGAATGATTCCGTATGTGAAAAAGTAATTGTCATAGATGACCTTTCAACCGGATCTTTTGATAATTTGAAATTGATCGCAGATGATCCGAAACTGGAAGTTGTCATCAGCGACATTACTGACCCTAAATGTGATTTGCGTAAATACGTGAAGGAAGTTGACTGTATCTATCATTTGGCGGCGGCAGTAGGTGTCGAACTTGTTGTCCGTGAACCTGGACGTACCATTCATACCAATGTTCACGGGACTGAAAACGTTCTTAAAGCTGCAGTTGAATTTGATAAACGCATAATCGTTGCTTCAACCAGTGAAGTTTACGGCAAGAGCAATCATGAATTTTTCTCTGAAAATGATGATTTGCTCATCGGTAATCCGATTCATTCACGCTGGTCTTATGCCTGCAGTAAGCTGTTGGATGAATTTTATACTCTTGCATATTGTAAATCGCACCGGTTGAGGGGGACTGTGGTAAGATTTTTCAATACAGTCGGTCCGCGGCAGACCGGTCAGTACGGCATGGTTATTCCACGTTTTGTAAAAAGTGCTTTGGCAAATAAAGATATTCATGTTTACGGAGACGGTTCCCAGACCCGCTGTTTCTGTCATGTTTTTGATACCATCCGGGCATTGAAGGCATTGGCTGACAACAAAGAATCTTTCGGCGGTATTTACAATATCGGAAGCCAGCGCAAAATCTCCATCCTTGAACTTGCCGAATTGATAATCAAAGAACTCAAAAGTGAGAGTAAAATCAAATTCATTCCTTATGAAGAGGCTTATGAGGCAGGATTTGAAGATATGATGCATCGCGCGCCGGATACATCCAAAATAAATGAGCTTATACGATGGCGTGCTGAACATTCTCTTGAAAAAATAATTTGTGATGTTGCTGAAGCTATGAAATAAAAGGTGCTGCTATGGATAATATGAACGAAATCAAAAAATTTATGCTTGAAAAAATTGCTGAAAATATCTCTCTTTCAGATATTCAAACTATGGTAAATGAAAAATTTAATACCAAAATGACTTTTATGGATATTCGTATCCTTGCTTCAGAGCTGGAGGTAGACTGGCGAAGCGAGGAAGAAAATAAAGCTGAAGAAAAAACTGCAGAAACTGAAGATAATACAGAGGAAAAAGATTCAGTTCAGGAAAAGACAACCGCAAAGACCACCGTAGAGTTGAATAAAATCGTACGTCCCGGTGCCATTGCCTCAGGTTCAGTCAATTTCGCATCGGGAGTTTATGCCGAGTGGTTTATCGACAACAATGGCAGACTCGGCTTGGATAAAGTAAAGGGCGGCAAGCCCACAGAACAGGATATCGAAGATTTTCAAGTTGAAATGCAGAAAATTTTCGGAGAACAGTAAAAAATTGAAAAAATAAAACTTGGAGTATATATTATGGATTTTTCCCGTTATTTTCGTGACTATCCGACACCGGATGGTTATTTCGGTCCGTATGGTGGAGCATTTCTGACCCCTGAATTGCAGGAGGCATTTGCTGAAATCAATACTGCTTATCAATCTATTTGTCAATCTGCACATTTTATCAATGAATTACGCCGTATCCGTCGTGAATTTCAGGGCAGACCGACACCGGTTTATCATTGTGACCGGCTGTCTCGCAAACTCGGCAACTGCCAGATTTATCTGAAACGTGAAGACCTCAATCATACCGGTGCGCATAAACTCAATCACTGCATGGGAGAAGGGTTGCTCGCCAAATATATGGGCAAAAAACGTATCATCGCCGAAACCGGTGCAGGTCAGCACGGTGTCGCGCTGGCAACCGCAGCCGCTTATTTCGGCTTGGAATGTGAAATCCACATGGGTGAAGTCGATATTGCCAAACAGGCTCCCAATGTTACACGTATGAAGATCCTCGGAGCCAAAGTGATACCTGTTTCTTTCGGACAGAAAACTCTGAAAGAAGCTGTTGACTCAGCTTTTATGTCTTATGCCAAAAATTACAAGGATTCCATTTATTGTATCGGTACAGCCGCAGGTCCGCATCCTTTCCCGCTGATGGTGCGTGATTTCCAGATGTGTATCGGTGATGAATCACGTCAGCAGTTCCTTGATATGACAGGACATTTGCCTGATGCGGTTTGCGCATGTGTCGGCGGCGGTTCAAATTCTGCTGGTTCATTCTGTGCATATTTGAATGATCCGGTAGATATTTTCGGTGTAGAACCGCTCGGCAGAGGCTCAAATGTCGGCGATCATGCTGCAACTATCAACTACGGTAAAGTCGGTAAACTTCACGGCTTTGAATCTTATGTCCTCGCTGATGAAAAAGGTGAGGCATTGCCGGTTTATTCCATGGCCAGCGGACTTGATTATCAAGCTGTCGGGCCTGAACACGCTTTCTGGCACGACCTTGGCAGAGTAAAATATGTTACTGCCAGTGATGAAGAAGCTGTCAATGCATTTTTCATGCTTTCACGTTATGAAGGAATCATCCCCGCTCTTGAAAGTTCACATGCAATCGCATACGCTATCAAATGGGCAAAAGAACATCCATACGGTTCAATTCTTGCCACCTGCTCTGGCAGAGGCGATAAAGATGTCGATTATGTCGTTGAACATTACGGTTACGGTGATGACCGTCAGTATTGATGACAGAAAATCTGTGGCGGCATAATAATTGCCGCCATCTTCAATAAGTCAGCAAAAAACATTATAATAGAATCAGGAGAAAAAAATGGCAGATAAAAATTCAGCGGCTCAGGATAGAGCCAAAAGCCTTGAAATCGCTATCAGTCAGATTGAAAAAGAGTTCGGTAAAGGTTCAATTATGCGTTTGGGGGACAGTACCAGCTTCCTCGGAGATGTACCGGTCATAAGCACCGGAGCGATGGCACTTGACCTTGCATTGGGAATCGGCGGTTTGCCGGCAGGCAGGATCGTTGAGATATTCGGACCTGAATCAAGCGGTAAAACCACCGTCTGTCTGCATGTTATAGCCAATTCGCAGAAAATGGGCGGACGCTGTGCCATCATTGATGCTGAACATGCTGTTGATCCGACTTATGCTAAAAAAATCGGTGTGAATATTGATGAACTGCTTATCGCTCAGCCCGACTGCGGTGAAGATGCTTTGAATATCGCTGATGCATTGGTGCGCAGCAACTCTATTGATGTGCTGGTCATTGACTCGGTTGCAGCTCTTGTCCCACGGGCAGAAATTGAAGGACAGATGGGCGATTCACACATGGGCTTGCAGGCACGTTTGATGTCACAGGCTCTGCGCAAACTTACCGGTGTTGCCAGCCGCAGCCGCACCTGTATAATTTTCACCAACCAGATCCGTGAAAAAATCGGTGTTATGTTCGGTAATCCCGAAACTACTACCGGTGGTAATGCACTTAAATTTTACGCCTCCATCCGCATGGATATACGCAAAGTAACTGCTCTTAAAGATACTGCAGGCAATGCAACTGGCAATAAAGTCCGTGTCAAAGTTATCAAAAATAAGATGGCACCTCCTTTCAGAGTTGCCGAATTTGAAATCAATTTTGCTGAAGGTATTTCCAAAGTCGGATCAATTCTTGACGTTGCAACTGATCTTGGTATTCTGGAAAAACGCGGTTCATGGTTCAGTTTCGCCGGAGAACAGCTCGGACAGGGCAGAGACCAGACCAAGGCATTGCTTGAACGTTCTCCTGAACTTCAGCAGAAGATCATGGAGAAAATCAAAGAGGTCGTCAGCAGTCAGGGAATCTCTCTGGAAACAGGTGTTGGTACAGAAACTGCTCAAGCTTCAGAAGAAAACAAATGATATTTTCACGTTTTATAGTATTCTTTGCAATCACGGCTTTTTCAGCAGTATACGCTGCTGAAACGCCGGGAATGACTGCATATAATGAACAGAATTATGACAGTGCGGTTCGTCTGCTTGCCGGAGAGATTCTGCGCCTTGATAGCAGTTCCAAAGAGTATTATGAACGTATTTTTGCATATATAGACAGTCTGCTTCATGCCGGTAAAGTTGAGCTTGCAGATGCAGAATTGAAAAAACTTGAAAAAGCAGTCAATGCAGAAAATAAAACTGATTCAGATTTGCTGCGTGCCAAACTTTTTTATGTCCGTAAAGATTTTACTGCGGCGGAAAAAATCCTGCTTGAATTACAGCAGAATAATGCATTGACAGCAGCAATGCAGTATGATATTGCAGTTTTGCTTGCAGAAATATATCTTGCTTCAGCCCGTTACGCCGATGCAGTTGGTTTGCTTGATGAAACTGTTAAAAACGCCGATGTCGTCAAAAATGGTGAATTTTTGCTGAAATCATTGCTTCTGCGTGCGCTTGCAGGAACAGGCAAACTTAACCGCATCCCGGTTGAATTTGAAGAATTGAAGAAAAAATATCCTGAAATGCATGGCAGATTACAACATTTTCAACTGCTTATTTATGTTATAAATCAGGATTTGAAGGCTTATCGTGAACTTTTTACGAAAATCTTTCCTGATGAGAAGCCGTTGAAATCTTTTGTCGGGGATGTGGTGCTTTATCAGGGGGCACTGCTCGGTGAACAGCAGGCACGCAAGGAACAGAACTATGATGAAATTATTTTTCATTTGAAAAATCAGGTTTATTTTGCTCCTTCAGATGAATACCGTGCAGAGTGCGGCAGAATATTGGTGGAACTTTATCTTGAAAAAAACAAAAAACATGATGCATTGAATGAAGTACGCAGAATGTTGAAAAATATCCCGGATTTGAAGGATGCGGGACGCTGGGCTCTTTTGTCAGCCAAGTTGCAGAATGAACTCAATATCGGCGACAGAGGTCTTTCTGATTATCTGAAACTGGTTGATAATACTGCACGGGATATTCAAATCCGTGCTGAGGCCGCCAAAGCTGCCGCTGCCATATTAAAAAATGAAAATAAAAAAACTGAGATGCTTAAACTTTATGCGTTTCTGTCCGATATTCCCAATGAACCGAAAATCAATGATGAAGGTTTGCTGCTGACCGGAAAATATTATTTTGAAAATAAAGAGTTCCGTATGGGGCAATCTGTTCTCGGCAAGATAGGTGCAGTTTCTGCTTCATATCCGGAGGCTCTTTTTTACCTTATTCAATGTGAAATTGCCAATGGGGAAACAGAAAGTGCGCTCCGTGATATTAAACAGCTTGCAGTTGTGCCGGATACCGGAAATACGGAACTGCCTGAGTTTGAGTTGGCAGCAATTTATTTTCAGGCGGTAATTGCAGAGAATTTGAAAAAAGATGAAGAGGCCGCAGCTCTGTATGAAAAAGCCGCCCGTCATCCTTCCCGCCGCTCCGGAGCATTGCCGATTTTGATGAATTCATGGCTGAAAGCGGCTGAATTGCAGTTCAAACGGCAATCTTACAGTAATGCAGGTCTGCTCTTCCTCTCTTTTGCAGAACATTATCCTGATGCAGAATCAAGTGCGGCGGCATTGTACAAATCGGTTTATTCGTATTTTCTTGCCGGACGTTTTGATGAGATGAAATACAGTATTGATAAATTGAAGAAGGCCCATCCTGATAATAAACTTACGGTAAATGCTCTTTTTCATGAAATGGATCATATCCGACAGAGCGGCGATCTCAATGGCGCACTGAAACTGCTTGACAATATCGCTGCAATAAATAAAGATGCCACTGTGATTCCGCAGATATTGTATGATAAAGCATTGACATTGTATCAGCTCCGTCAGTATCCTGATGCATTGAAAGTGCTGGAAGAATTGCAGAAGCATCCGGAATCTGAACGTTTGGCTGACGGTTTTTTCCTTGCCGGAACAGTCAGTGCCGAACTTGGCGAAAATACGCGGGCGGCACAATATTTTGAAAAAGCCGCCGGTGCCAGAAATGATGTGCTTTTCAAATCTGTGAGTATGGGCAGGGCGGCAGACAATTATTTCCTTGCCGGAACCAAGCTCAAAAATGAATCAGTACTTAAACAGAGCGCTGATATTTATGAGAATCTTACCGGAGAAAAACTTTCTCTGATATTCAGACTGCAATGCTTTTATAAATGGGGGCGCACCCTTGAAGCATTGAAAAATTATCAGGGGGCACTTGATGCTTATACCGAGGCTCTTTATCTGCCGGATGCAGGAGCTGTTGATAAAGGTGTCGTTCCGGTATGGATCAACCGCAGTGCGGTCAATGCCATAAATATTCATTTGCGTCAGGGCGGTGCAAATGCGCTGAATGATGCGATTTTTATTATACGCCGGTTGAAAAAATTAAATACGATGACAGCCGGAGAACTTGAAGATTTGGAATACAGTGTCCGCAACCGCTATGGTCAGCAGCAGTAACGGACATTTTACAGGAAAGGCAGAAATAATATGACTTCAGCATTTTTACAGCTTATGCGTGACGGCGGTCCAGTTTTGTGGATCATCGGGATTTGTGCATTGGTGGCAATGTTTATCTTTTTCAAAAAAACTTTTCAATTTCACAGGGAAGAGGTCAATGTCCGTGAACTGGTGCGGGGATTGGAAAATGTCTTGCGCCGCAACGGATTTGTTGAGGCTATCAGTTTGTGTGACAATACTCCCGGACCTGCGGCAAGAGTGCTTTCATCAGCAATTCTTGCTTATGAACGCAAAGATGAGGATTTGAAACAGGCGATAGATGATGCCTGCCTTGAAGAATTGCCGAAATTGGAAAAAAATATTGATATTCTGAGTACGATCGGTTTTATCTCTCCTCTGCTTGGATTGCTCGGCACTGTTCTTGGTATGATGGAAACATTTCAGACCGTAAATGTTACCAGCAGTATGGCGCTTTCATCCACAGAGCTTGCGGGGACTATCCGTATGGCGCTTGTTACTACTGCCGGAGGTTTGGCTGTGGCGATTCCGTGTTATGTTGCATATAATTATCTCGTATCCCGTGTAAATGCCATCTCTCTGGATATGGAAAAAGCAGCCTCTGAAATAGTTTATTTCTTCAATCAGAAAGATAAAAACGAAAATCAGCCGGAGAAATAATATGTCTGACCGTCATCAATATCGTGCCAAAGGGCGCAGATACCGTTCAAAATTGCCGATGCTGTCGGGCAGACCTGACCTTACGCCATTGATTGACGTATTGTTTTTGAGTCTGATTTTTTTCATGCTGTCAAGTTCATTTGTCAAAATGTACGGTATCAAAGTTGAAATTCCGAAAGTCGGACCGACCCGTTATTCAAGTGTGGAGAAATATATTATTTCAGTTGTACGCAGTAATGAACGTGATTTGATATATTTTAAGGATGAAGAACTTTCGCTGAATGATTTGGCTGAACGTTTGGCAGATTTGGCGGCAGACAGTCCGAACAGTACAGTAGTGATCTGCGCTGACGGCGGAGTGCCGTTTGAACTGGTTGCCAATATTATGGCGATGGCAGAGCGTGCGCGTCTGGCAAGTTTTATTGCCGTTAACGGCGAAAGTTTGCGAAAAGAAGCTGTTTTTGAAAAATAAAATTACTTGATAAAGTAAATGCATGTTGAGGGGGAATCGTGCGTTCAGTCTGACAAACAGCGATTTTGACAGTTTTCTTTCGGATACAGACATTTGCCTCTTCGACGTTTTGTGACAGAAGTTCATAATGATTCCCCGCTTGAAATTTCCGGTAACTGATAGATTTTCAATTTAAGGTATTCACGATCTCTGAAGCCATAAGCTTGTTGTTGAAGCCCTCCATTTTCGCATTGTTGATATGACGGAATGTCCAACAGGTCACAATTCCATCCAATTTATCCCGAATTGTTCTTGACATTGTCTTCAATTCCGTCTTTCTATTTTTTATATTTTTCTGCTGCTGACAGTGAATGCAGACTGATTTTTTTATTGTAAAATGGCTGTTGCAAAAAGTAAAACAGTTTTGCAACAGCCTCTTATCTGTAAAATATTTTCTGAAATTTATGAAATTACATAACTCTGCCGTTTTTGATGACTTCTTTCATCCATTTGGCTGAGAGTTTGGGAATGCGCTGCTGAGTTGTGTAGTTGATATACACATACCCGAAGCGCGGACGGAAACCGTGGTGCCATTCAAGGTTATCCATGAAACTCCAATGGAAGTAACCTTTGACTGGAACTCCGTGATTTACCGCTCTGGCAAGCTGTGTCAGATTCAAGCGCAGATTGCGTACGCGGATATCGTCATAAACTTCGCCGTCATCGGGATCGGGACGGTCGGATTCCTGACGGGTTCCATTTTCGGTGATGTAAATTTCTTTCGGCTTCCAGACTTCATAGAAAAGGCGCGTTCCCCAGTAGAGAGATGACGGCTCAAAATAAAAGTCATTGATACCGGTGCGCTGGGTGTATTCATTTTCTTCAAAAATGTGATAGCCGCACTCTTTTTCCGGAGCATAACGTACACGTTTGCCGTGATAAAGATTGAGACCTGCAAAATCCAGCGGCGTACTGATGATTTTCATATCTTCATCGGTGAAAACTGGTGCATTTTCGCCTTCTTTTTCCAGATAGCAGTCAAGGTATTTGCCTTCCAGCATGGCGGTTACAAAATGCGCATTCTGTTCACGGAGAGCCTTTTTGGCGGCTTCAACATGTTCGGGAGTGTCAATGACAGGAACCATGAAGTTTGAATTTTCAGCCATACCGACTTTGGCTTCAGGATTGGCACTTTTGAGTGCCTGTGCGCCGAGACCGTGTGCGAGCAGCAGATGGTGACGCACCTGATTTACACGTTTGGTTGAAAGTTTCAATCCCGGAGCGATCAACCCCATGCCGTATGCGACATTTGCTGCTGCAAGGAATTCATTGACGGGTGAAAAATTTCTCACCAGTCCCTTAAATTCTCTGCCGACAAGTTCAGCGTATTCTCCGAAATATTTGGCACAGTCACGTGACTCCCAGCCGCCGATGTCTTTTTGAAGAGCCAGCGGCAGGTCCCAGTGATAGAGAGTGACAAAAGGTTCAACCCCGTTTTCAAGCAGAGTTTCGCAGACACGTTTATAATGGTCAACGCCTTTCTGATTGACTTTGCCTCTGCCTTCGGGAAAAATGCGGCTCCATGCAAAAGAGAAGCGGTATCCGGTAAGACCGATGTCTTTCATTATGGCAATATCTTCTTTGTAGCGGTGATAATGGTCACTGGCAACATTGCCGTTGGCATCATCACGCATTACGCCCGGACGCTTTTCAAATTCGTTCCATACGGAAGCTCCTTTGCCGTCTTCAAAAGGAGCGCCTTCGACCTGATAAGAAGCAGTGGCACTGCCCCAGATGAAATCTTCGGGAAATTCTCTCGGAATATTCATTCTTATTTATCCTTTCCGTCATTGAGGCGCAATTCGACAGCATCGACATAAAGAGCGTTCAAATTTGCAGGGTTGTTTGCGGCTTTGACACTGATGAGCTGATAACGGACATTTTCCTTGTATTTGAGAACATGCGGATAATCGATCCATACCCATTCGTTATCGGGGAGAGATTCAAGTTTGATTTTCAGCGGGGGAGCGCATTTGTCGCCGCTCCAGTTTTTGAGATTGTAGTAATCAAAACCGATAATTGCGGCATCGCCTTTATTACCTTTTTTGCTGACTTTGATACGGACACGGGCCTTGTAAGTTTTCAGCTTGGCGTCGTCGTCGAAAAATTCGCTGACGGGGAAGTTGAGAGACTGACCGAGGGTCCAGTTTTTGTTTGCAGTCTGCATGGCGCAGCGTTGAGCAACACTCTTGTTGTCGTCGACGACAGTGAAAGTTTTGTGAGCATTGGGCAGTGCGCTTGCCAGGAGACGGATGGAATCGCCGGGTTTGACGGGAGTCAGTTCAATGGCATCAAAGTACAGAGCCTGCATGTTTTTGGGATTGTAAGCAGATTTTACGGACAATATTTGATAACGAATATCTTCTTTGTAGCGCAAAATGTGGGGATATTCAATCCAAACCCATTCATTGTTGGGAAGATTTTTCAAAGGCACAGTAAGAGAAGGTGCGCAGTTGCCGCCGCTCCATCCTTTTTTATTGTAGTAGCAGAAAGAAATGAATGCACCGTCACCGACGTCGCTTGTCTTTTTTACTTTGATGCGTACTCTGGCACGGAAAAGTTTTTTGTGGTCTTTTTCGAGTTCAGAGATACGGTAGTTCATGCTCTGACCGAGAGTCCATTTCTTGGTGGGGAGCTGCATGGCGCATTTTTTGGTCAATGCGGTATCATCGTCAACTTTGGCAAAGGTTTTGTGACCATTGTCAAGAGTATGAGCCATTTTGGTAGTTACGCCGTCTTTGAGTGAAGTAATGGGAGCTTTGTTGTCAGAGAGCAAGGTCTCAATTTTTTCAAAGGTTGATTTACGGAAATCCATTTTGCGGCGTTTGGGCAGGAATTTCAAATCAGTTGCCATGTAGCGTTCACCAGCCATACGGGTTTCGGGAGCGAGATCCTGAGCCATATTGAGCAGAGCGACTGGCTGCCAGATACCGGCGGCGGAGCGGTCTTTGTAAATTTTTGCCTTGAGTTCATGTTTTCCGGGAGCGATGCGCTTGGTCAAGTGCATGTAAAAACCCTTATTCCATGCGTTGTCAGTTTTTTTGCCGTACAATTCGCCGTCGATGTAGATTTCAATAGTGCCGTCAACAGCCGAGAAATAGAAGCTCAAATCCTGATTGCGGAGTTTTTCGTCAACAGTGAAATCAACTGCATACCATGCGGTGCCGCGATATTCAGTGTAGGGTTCCTGTTTGGTCCAGAAATCATCAATGCGGACTTTGCCCCATTTTGAAGTATCATCGGTGGGTTTGACTTTTTTGTCGGGGTCGATTTTGAAACGCCATTCAACGGGGAACGCAGCAACACGGTGTTCAGTATTCATGGCATTGTTGAGGCGGAGAAACCACATGGGCATGTGCATGACAGCGACATGGAGTTTGAATTTATCGTTTTCGGCAAGCTTTTCAGCATCATAAAGAATTTTGTCCATTTTGTCGATAAATTCGGGAGTGTAAGCGTGACGGTAAGCGGGTGCTCCGCGGAGAGTCAGCGGAGTATCGCGTTTTGCGTCAACGAACTTGTAGTGATAATCGTGGATTGCTTTGATGTATTCAAGAACTTTTTCGCCGCCTTTGCCGTAGTAAAGATGGCAGAATTCTTCAACAGCTTTTTTGATGTCGGTTGTAGCGGGACGCCAGAGATATTTTGAAACGATGTAGCTGCGAAGTTCCTTCATTTCAATACCTGCTGACTGCGGAGATTCGCAGAACATACCTCTCATGCCGTTTTTGGTGAGGACGGGGAAGTTCATGGCGATACCTGCAAGGTCGGGATGCGGAGTTATACCGTTGGTGAAATTACCTGCATAATACCAGACATAGAAGGGTGTACCGCTTTTGATCCAGCCTTGAAGACATTCAAGCTGATAAGTGTTGACTTTGCTTTCTTTATCTTCGAGAGAGCGTGCATTATCCATACGGATGGGAGCGTAACGGATAACGATGTTTTTGTTAAGCGGAGTTTTGCCGGGTTTGAGAGTGGGAGCGTAAGCAAGAGTTGAGAAAATGACATTGGGATAATCTTTGCAGACATCCTCAGCAACAGCATTGAGGAAGCGGAAAAGAGTACCGCCGGGACATTCTTCTTCTTTATTTACGGCTTCACATTTGTCGCACTGACAGACCTGATCGTGGTCGTGATAGTCAATGGGGAAGAAAATCTGATCGTCGGGGTCAGCGTTTCTGCTTTTGAAGTAATCTTTGAGAATACGGCGGATTTCAGTAACAATTACTTCTTTGACTTCAGGATTGGTCAGACAGGGAAGTGATTCAAATTTGCCGTGGGGGTACTGTTTGGCACGTCGTGCGCCGCCGCGGTAAGCAAAGTATTCAGGGTGATCTTTGAAATATTTTTTGTGCGGCATAAGTTTATGCAGATTGTGAACGAAGCCGCCGAGGTGCTTGAGACCGCCGATTTTGCTGCCGAGGGGAATATAACCCCAGACGGAGTTCAAACGCTGACGAACCTGCCAGATACCTTCAAGCTGTTCTCCATTATGATTGCCGTCACCGCATGAAATGATATTGCG
>JAFVPG010000338.1 GCA_017505415.1 Lentisphaeria bacterium
ATATCATCAGCCTTGTTGTAACTGCGGTCAGCAACGCATTTTACTTTGTTCATCTGGATCTTCATTGCTCGGTTCCTTTCATTTTGTTTGATTTACCTCTGGGAAATTTCCCGGTTCACCCTGTGAACGCCGGGAAATTTGAGAAGATGAGCAAGAGAAACTTTTAATTTTGTGAAATTTTCACAAAATGGGTTGACATTTTCTCTTTTTATTGTATATTGTATTATGAAAATGCGAAAATATCGCAGGAATGGAGATTGAATCATGATTATTCGTTTTTCTATTGAGAATTTTTTATCGTTTGCGGCGAAGCAAACTCTGGATTTGACTGCCGTGAGTACTTGTAAAGAACGATTGGAAGAAAATACCTTTGAGTTTGACAATGAATCTTTATTGAAAAGTGCTGTTATCTATGGAGCTAATGCCAGTGGAAAATCAAATTTGATTCATGCACTTCAGTTTTTCTGCCAATTTGTGCGTTCCTCTTCCAAAGATTCGATGTCTTCAGAAGAAATTCCTGTAGTTCCTTTTCTGTTGAATCAGTGGAGTAAGGAAGAACCATCGAAATTTGAGATTGAGTTTATCTGCGATGAAAAGAAGTTCCGCTATGGATTTCATGCCACAAAGCAGATGATTATCCGTGAATGGCTTTACGAACAGGGAAAGCTTGCTTTTGTCAGAGCTTTTGATGGAGAAGATGATACCATACAAGTCGAAAATATTTGGAAAACTGCTCATGGATTGGAAGAAAGAACCAGAAAAAACGCGCTTTTTCTTTCTGTATGTGCTCAATTTGCTGTTCCTGAAGCAGAAAAAATTCTTGATTATTTTGCAGCGAAATTGCATGTGATTTCCGGCGAATCTCCCAATCTTTTCAGAAATTATACTTGCAATCAAGTACATTCTGGCGAATACCGGAATGACATTCTCGACTTCTTGCGAAATGCTGATACTCATATCGTTGATTTAACTGTAGATAAGCGTGAACGCGAAAATTCAGTTCTCCCCAGTCGTAAATATTTTGACATAAAAAGTCATCACAATATTTATGATAAATCAGGACAGATTGTCGGTCAAGTCCAATTACCGTTCGATGGACTGGAATCATTGGGAACGAAAAAAGCTTTTGCTCTTGCCGGTCCGATCATTGATACCTTGAAAACCGGTTCTGTTTTGATTGTTGATGAATTGGATTCCCGTTTGCATCCGATTTTTACCAGACAGATTGTAAAATTGTTTAATTCCTGCAAGACAAATCCTCTTAATGCACAGCTGGTATTCAATACTCACGATACCAATTTATTGTCATATAAATTATATGATGAAAAAGCAGATAAAGACGAATATATGTTCCGCAGAGATCAAATCTATTTTGCTGAAAAAGATAATGTTGAAGCAACTCACATCTATTCTTTGATAGAATTCAAAAAGAAAGATGATAAAAAGGTTCGCAATGATGCCTCCTTTGAAAAAGATTATCTGAATGGTATCTATGGAGCAATTCCTTATATTGGTGAATTGATTTCACTGCCAGACGGGGAGGAAAAATAATATGGCTAAAGCCGGTAAAATTTCAAAAGATGTATTGGCAGAATTTTCTACCGAAAAAAACAAACGTCCTTTCGGCAATATTCCTCCGAGAAGATATTATTTGATAGCCTGCGAAGGAGAAGAAACCGAAACAAATTACTTTGAAGCAATAAAAAGAATACTGCCTCCGGCAATGGTGAGTCGGGTCTCCATTACCGGAACCGGCAGAAATACCCGTTCATTGGTGGATTATACTCAAAAATTGGTTGATGCAAGACGCAAATCTTCCGCTCTTCCTCCATATTACAAAATTTGGGTTGTTTTTGACCGTGATAGTTTTGAGCCAAGCGATTTTGATAATGCGATATCTATGATTGAAAGCAAAAGCACTGATACGGAACAATGGCAGGCCGCTTGGAGCAATGAGGCTTTTGAACTGTGGTACATCCTTCATTATTTGCCCCAATCCGGAGGAGCAAAACATAGGCAGGAGTATCAGGACATATTGGCAAAGCAGATGAAGAGACCATACGAGAAGAATGCAGAAGATATGTTTGATTTGTTAAAACCCTATGTCGTAGATGCTATAGAAAGAGCTGATACCGCATTGAGATTACAACGCGGAAAACCTTATCACGATCAAAATCCGGCAACAACAGTCCACCTTTTGGTAAAAGAGCTTTTAAGTTATCTTCAAAAACAATAACACTTTTATCTTGCATATCATCTCAACGGTGGTATATTATAAAAGAATAGTGAGCCCTGGAAGCCTCTCAACGATGCTCAAATGTCCGGGGCGTTTTTTACGCCGATAACGCCGTGATTTTATCATCGGTATCGTTGCTGCCGTCGAGAATTTCCATTGTTCCGTAGGTTCGGACTTTGCCAAGTGACGGGAAATAGTCTTGCAGGTTCGGTTCCTCTTGGGAAGTGTAACTCCGGCGTTGTCCTTCGCTGGTTTTGTTGAGTTCATAGATGATCTGATCCAATTCTGTGGATAATGCACTTTTTTCGGCGGCGGCACTGAATTCTTCCACGGGAGTCTCTTTGAGTTTTTTCAAGCGGGCGATTTTTCCTGAAAGCTCAAGGCGGCTCTTTTCCAGCTCTTTGGTTTTATCATTGATCAAACTCCGGAGTTTGTGGAAAATGTTGTCTCCGTCATTGGCTTCAAAGGTGACTTTGACCGGCAAATGCGGCACTTTGAGATCTTCCAGAGTTACCATAACTTTTGAAATGATCTCTCCGTAGTTGCTGTCAGTGAATGCTTTTGTAACCATTGCG
>JAFVPG010000339.1 GCA_017505415.1 Lentisphaeria bacterium
ACGATGGCAAGAGCGATACCTGGAAGTTCAGCTTTGATGTATTCAAGAGTTCTGCAATAAGCCTTCTCCCATTCTTCAAACGGAATCGGATTGGAAAGATAATGCAATCCATTGTTGAAAGTCACAAGATCATAGCGGTTGTATTCAAGAATATTTTTCAGATCTTTGATATAATTCACATCCGTAACACATTTTGAAGTCGCCCATGAGGTGAGATTCATTATATCAGCCAGCTCATCACGCAGAAATTCTTTGTACTGATAACAGATAGAATCACCGACAGTCAACACCCGGAGCGAACTGTCATCAGCGGCATTGAATGAATAAAAAATACACCATTCAATATCTTCTCTTTTGCGGGTAGAGTTTTCCGGTAAATAATCTTTAAAATCTGTCATTTTCAATTCCTTATATTAAGAGTTTATTTTCAAGTACTCAAAAACACAGCTGCATCTTCACTTGATAAAGCTTTCAATTCTCTGCCTTCCATAATACCGTCATCATCCTTGCGCAGAATGTGCGGAACAATTCTCATGTGCCACAAATAAAATGCGGCAGAAAGATTTGCTTTCTCCACCAGGAGTACCGGACCATTTTTCTGTTCAAACAAAAGCAGACTTCCACCCAGCACCTCAACATTTGCGTTATTTCTCGCGGCAAAAACAGTATCTGTATTTTCTGATTTGAAACCGAAAATCCACGCATTTGAATCATCAAAGCTGTAAAGTCCGCCCGGAACATGTTCACTGTTTATCATTCTGCCGTAAAAATCAGCTCCTTTTACAGCCAGACTTCCGTCAGCATCATCTCCGATCGGCATTACGCAGTTATTTATAAACACCTGTTTTTTCTGCTCATTGACTGTGCCGCTGTGATAAACGCGCCAGATATTACTGTCAGACTCGGCTCCAAGCGGAAATGCAACACCATCTTTTACAACATTTGAACGGCAGTGATTGAAATGGACAAACAAATCTTCACAAAGTACCGTTCGCGCTGAAAGATGCTCAACCAATACACCGCCCGCATGCACTAAACGGCGTATCCTGATTGGTTCTTCACTGTCAGAATCAATCACAAAAAGCCCTTGAGCATCATATGACTCCGCCTTGTGACGTACCAATGAAGAAAAACAGCCGCAAATTTCACGAACATGAGCAGGAACTTTTAATGAGCCATTGAAAAGATAGAGCGGCTTGGTAAAAAATATCACCTTTTTGCCGGAATTCAATGCCCGTTCAACCGCTTCAGTATCATCTGTAATGCCGTCACCGGCAGCACCGAAATCCTCCACAGTCGCCCATTCTTCTGCTGTCGGTTCAGCAAAAAGAGGAACTTCTCTTACCGGTAATTTCTGCCACGGACGCTGCCCATGCACCGCAGTTGAAATAAACTCATCAACAAACGTAGTATTGCAAATCTCTGCTTCCTCCGTTTTTATCTGACATGAAACATCACAAAAATCAATATTCCGCACCAGACAAAAACCGTCCTTTTCAACCTTTATACCGTATTCATCACCGCAAACGGAACTCTCCATGATTACAAGCTGTCCCGCCTGCCGGACCAGAATCGGCAAAGGCGCATTTATATTCATTCGCCGACAGCTTAAATTATCACCTCCGCCGCCGGAACCGGCATTGCCGAGTTTTATGCCGTATTCCGATGCCGTAATATCTGCATACTCCAATGTCAGCATACTCTCTCTGCCGGCGGAAAGTTCAATTCCGCAATCAAAACCTTTTATCTCAATATCATGACAATAGCCGGTTGCATTATTGCAATTCATGTAAATACCACTACTGCCGCATCCATCACCGGAAAACAGCGTGAGATAACGCATGCCGCCCCAATTTGAACTGTTCCAGCGCAACGCCGCCGCCCCGGGATTGCCGCTTCCGGTATCTATGGTCATATTCTCTATAAAATTACCGAGATTTACATTTGAACCACGCTCAAGCAATGCAAAATTCACCACAGGTTTATTGGAACAAACGCTAAAACCGGGCGAATTATCTTTAAGTTTTATAACCGTTCTGTAACGGTCCTCTCCGAAAATGCGTATGCTCCAGTTTGCCTCTGCATAAATTTTTTCACTCTGGTACTGCCCCCTTGCAAATGAACCGTTATTATCATCTGCGGCAGGCAAATCCGGATCACCATGCAGAAAACGGACACTCCCCTCCGTTTCAGCAGCAAGTTCCTTTTCATGTTCCGGCGATTCCACATTAAAATAATTTATATGCAGCCAGCCGTCAAAAAGATTGAATGCCAGCGCAGGCCATTGCTGGGAAACCGTATCACTGACAAGATATGTTCCAACCGGCAGAAAAATTATCCAGTTACAGACATTTCTTTCCGTGCAATATACTTCATCCTGATATTTTTGAACCTCCAAATGGTCTCGGACAAAAGTCATCGCCTGGCAAAGAGCTTTTGTATCATCTGTGATACCATCACCTTTGGCAAAAAACGGAGCTTTGGTAACATCAAGGACACAGCCGCCCTGACCATTGTGATAAAATGCTGATTCCGGGAAACTGTAACGATGATTGATTTTTCTGTCACCACAGCAATTTTCAAACATAAAATCTGAATGTGGGATCTTCTTCATTTTCATTAAAAATTAT
>JAFVPG010000340.1 GCA_017505415.1 Lentisphaeria bacterium
ATATGTTTTGCCTACAGTTTTTTTATCTGTTTATCTGTTAAATTTTTTTCTTACCGGGCAGCGGATGGCAATACAACAAGTAAAAATTGCCGGCGGTGTTTTTGTGCAAGATAAGTTTTTACCGTTATCTCAAGCATTGGTCAATTTGTCAGTGTCTATCATTTTGGTTCAATTCTGGGGAATAACCGGGGTCTTTATCGGCACCGTAATAGCCGGGTTGCTACCTTCTCTGGTGCGACCATACATTGTATTCAGGCACTTATTTAAACGTTCTGCATGGAAATATTACATAGAGTATGCTATAAGACTTTGCATAATATCGGCAACTGGAGCAGTATGCTTTATGATAACTCAAATGATCTTTAAGCAAACGGAATGGTATTACTTGATTTTTTCCACATTTGCAGTTATATTAATCACATCAGTTATCCTGTTTTTATATGCTTGCACGAAACAGGAAACGCAATATTTCAAGGAAATATTTTTCGCTGTTATGAAGAAAAAGGATCATTCTGTATGATGCTGCCTAAAGTGAGTTTGATAATACCATGCTACAATGCGGGTAAATATATCAGTCGGATGCTTGATTCAATAATAGCACAAAAATATACGCCTTTGGAATTGATCTTGATTAATGATGATTCTACAGACAACACCGATGATGTAATACAGCAATACCTTCCCTTACTGAAAAAGAATGAAATTGATGTAATATACAAAACTCAACCTAATCAGGGAGTTGGTGCGACTGTAGATAATGCCTTAAAACTTTTTACCGGCGATTATCTGTGTTGGGCTGATCCGGATGATTACTTTGAGCCAGGTTCATTTATTGAGCGGGTGAATTTTTTAAAAGCACATCCGAAATATGCGATCGTTACAAGTGGTGCCTATATACGACCGGCAGAAAATTTGAGTAAATTTAAGGAAATGTCTGCATTTTATTCTAACCGGTATGAACCTGATCAGTTCCATGTGGCACTGCTGGATAAAAGTATTTGTTGTTCCGGATGTTACATGGTTAGAGTATCTGCTTTTCTAACAGTTAATCCCAAACGGAGTAGATATAGGTCAAGAGCCGGGCAGAACTGGCAAATGCTTTTACCTGTTTATTACAAATTTAAACAGGCATTTTTAGATAAACCATTATACAACTATGTAATTTATCCGAGCAGTCACTCTCATGGCGATTCAACATTGCAAGAAAAATTGGCAAGAATTGACGGTCATGAAGATATTATAAATAAAACATTGAAAATGATAGAAGAAACACAAAAAGTCAATCTGTCGAACTATTACAATATAAGCGGTTCTCATTTTGCTGGAAGACGGTTGGCTGTATATGCGGAGTTCAAAAATAAAGACGGTTTTTATAAGACATTGAAAGATAAAAAACATTTGTATGGATTGACCTTTAAGGATTATATTTTAGTCCTGAAATTGTTTTTAGGTCCCAAAATTTCTATGTTTATCTATAAAATGTTGCATTTTAAAAATATATTCAAATAACTCTTTATTTACAGGCAGATCAATATGCTTTCAGACAGGAAACAATGTACAGGGTGTGGTGCTTGTGCGGCTGCATGTGCTCATGGTGCAATATTTATGCAAGCTGATGAATTAGGGTTCCAATATCCGGTAATAAATCAAAAAAATTGCATAAAATGTGGTGTATGCCAAAAAAAATGTCCTGTAATGAACATCAACTGCAAGCAAGATGTTTTTCAAGAAACTACCAACATATACGCCGCATGGAGTAAAGATAAAAAATTGCAAAAACAAAGTTCTTCGGGCGGTATATTTGGTGAATTATCAAAAGATATTTTGGATGATGGCGGGGTAGTTTTCGGGGCGGCATACAATGAAAGTCTTGAATTGCACCATATTGCAGTTTTTTCCGTTGAAGATTTGCCCAAACTGCTTGGCAGCAAGTATGTTCAAAGTAATATCGGAAATTGTTACACACAAGTTAAAAAGTATCTTGCGGAAAATAAAAAAGTGCTTTTCTCCGGAACGCCTTGTCAAATCTCCGGATTGTATGCCTTTCTGAATAATAATAATTCAGAAAATCTTTTTACTGTGGAGATTCTCTGTCATGGAGTTCCTTCTCCTGAAATTTTCAAACAATATCTCAAGTATATCAGTAAAAGCCACCTCCACGGAGAAGTCGTAAAAGAATATTCATTCCGGAATAAAAAATGTGGCTGGAAAAATTTTTGTACCCAGGCAAGATCCGATCGGCATACTTATCGCAGATTTTTTTATGAAGACAACTTTATGCATGGTTTTTTGAAAAATTATTATTTGCGGGAATCCTGTTATCAATGTCAATATGCCATTCCTCAAAGATATGCGGATATTACATTGGGGGATTTCTGGGGTTACGAGCAGTTTGATTATCCCAAATTCAATTATGATCGAGGAGCATCTATTGTTATATGCTCTACGATGAAAGGCAATGAGCTTTTCTCGGGAATCAACAATCGGATTTATTGCCGAACTGTGCCTTTTGATGATTGTGCCGCATATAATACTGTTTTGACTCATCCATGTAAAATGCCGGAAGACCGGAATAAAATATTGAACATATTTCACGAAAAAGGACTGGTGGAAATGTTGGGGCAATTTCAAATCCCCCCCCGTCCGATTTCTGTAAAGATACTGTCTTTGTTTGGTAAGTTACCTTACCACTTTATCAACGAGGTTTTACCCAAAGTAAAACGACGGTTAACCGGAAAAAGAAGATCATGAAAATTGCTATTCTCACTCAACCTTTGATTGAAAATTATGGCGGCATTTTGCAGAATTACGCTTTGCAAACCGTTTTGAAAAAATTCGGGCATGAGGTTCTGACTTTACATATTATCCGGGTATTGCGGTGGCAAAACCGTTGGTTTGGCAAACTTTATGAATTTTATGTCAGAGTCAGAAATATACTCAATGCAATCTTGCACAAAGAACCTTACCTGAATCAAAAGTTGATTTCTGCTGATGAAAAAAAACTGTTTTTAAGCAATATCACTGCTTTTGTAAATGAGCATATAAACTGTACCATGCCGATAACAGATATAAGTCAGCTTAAAAATTATACCGGTTTTGATGCGTATATAGTAGGCAGCGATCAAGTTTGGCGGCCAAACTATTCCCCTGATATTTACACCTATTTTCTGGAGTTTACGCCAAAAAATTCGATGGCAAAGAAAATTGCTTACGCGGCATCTTTCGGCACTTCCAACTGGATATTCCCCGCCGCAATGACTGCTCGATGTAAAAAGTCTGCCGCCCGGATAAATGCAATATCGGTCAGAGAAAGCAATGGTATTGAGTTATGCAAAAAATATCTTGACTGCGATGCAATTCAGGTGCCAGACCCGACACTGCTGCTTACTGCAGATGATTACCGAAAACTCTATTCCGATAAAAATCTTTCAGGGGAAGGTAAACTTGTAACATATATACTCGATAATTCTCCGGAAAAAGAGCTCTTTATTCAAAAAACAGCATCTGAAATGAATCTGGAGGTTCTATCATTGCAAAAGGAGTTTTCTCCAGGAGTAAAAAAACTTGCCATCGAAGACTGGTTGTCTGCAATTTCCAATGCCGAATATGTTATAACGGATTCGTTTCATGGCACGGTTTTTTCGATTATTTTTGAGCGGCAGTTTGCTGTTATTAGCAACGTTGCCCGCGGAAGTGATCGCTTTACATCATTATTGAGCGAGTTGAATTTAACCGGAAGAATTGTTGATTCTGTACAATTGGTCCCGGAAGCAGTTATTGATTACTCTAAGGTTAATCAATATTTGAGTTATTACCGCCAAAGTGGATATGACTTTATTAAAAATAACGGTTTTTGAATTTTTTGTCATTGTCCTAAATTTTGTGAAAAACATTCACAGAAATCCCATAATTTTGTAAAAGTGGTGTTTTTTGACATTGTTTGAGCGTAGGATTTATTGAAAACTGCCACCCCCTTTTGTCAAATCTTTATTTTGGAGTTCAAATGCTTCAGAAGCAAAATTCCATTTGTTTG
>JAFVPG010000341.1 GCA_017505415.1 Lentisphaeria bacterium
GATTTTTCGGTCACGGTATATTTCTGACCGTCAAGATAAACAGTTACTCCGGGAGGATTGATTTGTAAGTCAAGATCGCCGCGGTTGCGTTTCAGGTTGTAGGTGAAAGTCTCTTTCTTGCCCGGAGTTGTTTTGACTTTGTGATTTTGCGGTGCAAAACCCGGAGCGTTGATAATCAGATGATGTACTTTGTTGGCGAGCTGGTCTTCGATGAGTATGGGACTGTCACCGACATACTTGCCGTCAAAGTAAATTTTTGCTTTTTCCGGAATCGTTACGATTTCAAAAGAGCAGGGCAGAAGATCAAGTTTATATTCTTTTACAACTTTTTTACCTTTTTGAATGACGACAGTTGAATTCATTTCTATATAATTTGGCAGCTGCAGGGTAAGTTTGTATTCGCCGTCGGGGAATTCGCTTTTGAATGGAGTGATACCGACATTTTTGCCGTTGATAAGGACTTTTGCATTTGCGGGTTTTGAAATGATTTCAATGCTTCCTATATTGCTTTCAAGAGAGGTGGAAATTTTGAGAGGACGCTCTGAATTTATGGTAAAAGAAACATCTTTTGAAGCATGTCCGGCTTTATTCAGAGTCAATTTATATGTTCCGAATTCCAGATCCGGCAGCACACACGGAGTTTCACCGATGCGAATATCATTGAATGTTACATATGCATGGGACGGAACACTGTCGATTAGTACGGAGGCGGTTGTTTTTTTCAAAGTGTATTGTTCAGCAGGATTTGTGCCGGCTTTGATTTGAAAAGAAGCGTATTTGGTTTCGTAACCCGGTTTTTCCAGTTTTACAACATAGAAGTTCGGTTTTGCAGATAAAGTATACGGAGTTTTGCCTATAACTTTTTTGTTGTATATGATAGATGCACCGGCAGGAACGGTGGTTATTTGTTTTTTGCCGATGGCTGAGCTGGCTGAATTTTCATCGTCTTTGCAGCCGCATATAAACAATATGGCTATTGCCGGAAGTATGAATTTATTGAAATGCCTGAATTTTTGCATATTGAGTACCTTTATTTTCGTGAGTTTAGTTTTTTACTGATAGTATCTACTTTTATCAGATAACGTTTGGTATTGAGATATTCTTTTGTGTTCACGTCATAGAGCTGCAGCAGTATTTCAAGTGCATTTTTAGCTCCATCGAGATCTTCTTTGCGAAGCATTATTTTGTATTGAGAAGAATACTGTTTGATGAAACGTTTGCGCAACTCTTCGGCGCGTTTCATTTTTTCTGCGGCTTCACGGCGTATTTTCGGTTCAGGCGAGATGCCGGACAAATATTCGATTACTATATTGTAACCGTGAATTGCATCTTTGAGATATGAAAGGTTGGTTTCATAGTTGGCAAATTTATCTTCTGCGAGACGGAAATTAGCGAGCGCCTGTTCACGCAACTCTTCAGGTGAGAGAGAGAAGGTTGCCATATTGCAGCTTTCAGCAAAAATATTTATGGCTTCTTCAACGTCGAGGAATTCTCTGGGGGCAGGGCGGTTTTTCAGAGTTATATGATTATTCTGCGGACCGTAATGAATGATGAGTTCTTTAAATTCACGTTCATCGCTTTTGGTAATGCCGTCGCTTACGGGAGCAAGTTTCATGAATTGAGAATCTTTGATTGTCTGTTTCAATTTGATAAGTTCAGTATTGGAAATTGATTTAACGATCGGACCGTATCGCAGTTGGGAGCGGAGGTCATCTACGCTGAAGCTTGCTTCGTTATTTTCTATTACGAGTTTGAAACGGAATACATTTCCCGGAGTCAGGTTTTCTTTGATATAAGTAAGATAAAGCGGATAATCTTTGGTGACAGTTGCATTTTTCTGTGTGGACAGCGGGGCATTTTTATCTTCAAGTATCTTGATAAGGAATGCTCCGACGACAACTATCGCACAAACAAGCACGACATAAAAAAGTTTATTGCTGAATTTTGATTTCTTGGCCGGTTGGGAAGTTTTCGGCTCTTCGGTGTTTTTTTGCTGTTTTTTGTTGGTGCTGAAGAGGTTGTTTGTATTTTGATGTATGAATTCAGCAAGTTTTTCAAGTTCATTTTCCTTGTTTTCCTGTTGCGGGGCAGGAGATTCAAGCGGAGATGCCGGAGCGATTATAACCGGATCGATGCTGATGCTGTCTGAATTTGGTTCTATAACATCTGCGGCAGAAATTTTGGCAATATCAGAAGCATTGAATTCAAGGACGGTTTGATATTCGTTGAATTCACAAAGCTGAATTTTTTCCTGATGAAAATCAAGAATATCGTTTTCAGCAAGAAGGGTTGGTTTATTGATTTTTTTGCCGTTCAGTTTGATTCCGTTTGTACTTCCGAGGTCTTCGATATACCAGTTGTTTCCGGAATCACAATAAATTTTGCCGTGATGTCTGGAGATACCATCGGACAGAAGCTGGAGATGGTTGTCATCTTCACGACCGATAGTTATTAATTTGGTATCGAAATTTTGCGGTTGTCTGTTGCTGTTCAGAAATTTTATTTTCATTTCATTTTTCCGTTTCAGAGTTGTCCCATTCTATAATATCACCGATTGCAGTGTTTGTTTTTTTTATCGTAAATTCCGGGCATTCAATGGCAGTACAGTGTCTGAATATTTTTGTTTCAGCATTGTAAATATGCCAGGGAGATGCACTTTCATATAATGTAATAACTTTTTTTGATTTGTCAAGAAAAAAAACGTCAAATTTATATTTCATAAAGAATGTATGCAGACTGCTGCATTTATCAAATATCATGGCATCCATTTTGCCTGCTTCAAATTTTCTGCATATCAGACCTGTTCCACGTTCCCACAATGAACGTGCAATGAGTTCGTTTTCGGCAATTATGGTATTTTTTGTGATATTTTTTATCATGATATTAAAACATATTGACAGCCTGCATTGCTATCGGGCCTATAAGGATGATAAGAACTGCCGGGAAAATGAATATCACGATCGGCAAAATAATCTTTACCGGAGCTTCATTTGCAAGTTTTTCGGCAAGTGTGAAACGCTTGTTGCGGAGCATATCTCCCTGAATACGGAGCAGTTCCCCGATACTTACACCGAGTTCTTCCGCCTGAATTATCGCATTGAGGACTGAACTCAAGTCACTGTGATTGACCCGCAATGAAAGTTCTCTCAAGGCTTCGGAACGTTTTTTGCCGAGCTGTATTTCATGAAATGTGCGTGTGAATTCTTCATTCAGCGCATCATTTTTTCTTTTGGCAAGAATATCCCGCAGAGAGCTGATGAAATCTTTGCCCGCTTCGACAGACAATGTGAGCAGGTCAAGCAGGTTGGGCAGAGCTTTCATTATTTGCAGGTGGCGTTTTTTGATCGTACTGTTGAGCCACAGCATTGGAGATACAGCTTGCAGCAGTCCGAGAATTATTCCCATCAGCGGATGTCCGAGATACCAGAACAAGAGATAAAATATGAAGCCGATAAAAATATGGGCAAACTGCAATGCCAGAAAATCTTTGCCGCTGATCGCATCGCTCAAACCTGCCATGCCGAGCCGGATATTCAGATAATTGCAGCGCGATTCAAATGCTTCATTGGAAGCGAACGGACGGAAAAATTTGACCATCGGCAATGTCATACGCATGGAAAGAGAGAGTTTTGAAGCTGTATTTTCTTTGTCACTTTCATCTTCCTCCACCTCAAGTGAATTCATAAAACGTATAAAAAATAATGCACAGCAGAATGCTGATATGCCGATTGAAATTGATGCCAAAAGCAATACTATACTCATTTTTTACTCCTTATACATCAATAGTGGTTATCTTTTTGATGACCAGAAATCCGACAATATCGAGTATTATCACCACCAGCATGGCAATATATCCGACCGGGGTATTGAAAAATCCGCTGACCATGCCCGGACTTACATAATACATACCCCAGAGCAGTAGAAACGGCATACAGCCGATCATCAATGCCTGTAAACGTCCCATTGATGTCATGGCTTTGAGTTTATTGTTGATACGCATGCGTTCACGGATAAGTCCTGCCAGACGTTCCAGAGTTCCGGTAAGTTCACCGCCGGTCTGGCGGGCGGTTATAACTGCGGTTGAAACCAGTTCAAAGTCATCGCTGCCGATTCTCTTGCTCATATTGTCAAGAGCATCGTCCATGGGAACTCCGAGACGTATCTCCTGCATGAGCATGCGAAATTCTACGGAAAGAGGATGTTTGTTGCAATGTGCAAGTTCCTCAAAGGCCTGATTTATGGAGAATCCGGCTTTCAGACTGCTTGCGACATTACCGAGAGCGCCTTCAAGCTGTATATTGAATTTCTCGGTACGTCTTTTTTTCATATAACGGAGCAATATTTTCGGTATTGGAAAAGTTATGATAAAGAGGATCACAAAAATTATGAAGAGATGGAGCGGTTTCGGATTTTGTACTCGCAGTGCGTAAAATAATGAGCCGAAAATACCGAAAACAATACTTATGGCAAGATTGAGATCAAGCACTTTTGCCGGTGGAAGCTGAAGCAGAATATCGTCCAGCTCAGTACTGGTTTCTTCAAGATATTTATCTTTGTATCTTTTGGATATATACAGGAACAAATCTATAAAAGCCAGACTGAGACAGAAAACACTGCACATCGCCAGAATTGCAGGGATAAAAGTATTGCTCATATCTTATTCCTCACTTCCCGGTGAAAAAATTCCTATGTCAAGCGGCAGTTTTGCTCTTTCAATATCTTCGACAAAACTCGGCACAGCTCCGGTTGCAACATGTTTGCCGACCATTTTGCCGTCTTCTGTCCAACCGTCATGGCGATAGAGGAAAATATCCTGCATAGTGATAATGTCACCTTCCATTTTGGTTATTTCACTGATATGTGTGACTTTGCGGGAACCGTCACGTTCACGGCTGATCTGGACAACGATATGGATAGCAGATGAGATTTGTTCACGGATAGCTTTCAGCGGCAAGTCAAATCCTGCCATCATTACCAGAGTTTCAAGACGGGCAAGTGCATCACGGGGGGTATTGGCGTGAATTGTGGTCAGAGAACCGTCATGACCTGTATTCATTGCCTGAAGCATGTCAAGAGCTTCTCCGCCGCGGCATTCTCCGATTACGATACGGTCGGGACGCATACGCAGAGAGTTGCGTACGAGGTCACGGATATTGATTTCACCTTTGCCCTCAACGTTGGGCGGACGTGATTCAAGACGTACCAGATGTTCCTGATGCAGCTGAAGTTCGGCGGCATCTTCGATCGTGATGATGCGCTCACGGTTGGGCAGAAAAGAACTCAAAACATTGAGCAGAGTGGTTTTACCGGAACCGGTACCGCCTGAAATGATAATATTTTTACGCAGTTTGATACATATATCAAGGAATTTGACAATATTGGGAGATATTGAACCGAAATTTATTAAATCCTTTGCCTGAAGCGGTTTTTTTGAGAATTTACGGATCGTAATGGTCGGACCGATAAGAGAGAGAGGGGGGATGACGGCATTCACGCGGGAGCCGTCAGCCAGACGGGCGTCGACCATGGGAGAGCTTTCGTCAATGCGTCTGCCGAGAGGTGCAACGATTCTTTCAATAGCAGAAAGAACCTGATTATTGTCTGCAAATGCGGTATCTGTGCGGTACAGTACGCCCCCTTTTTCAACATAAACCTGATCGGGGCCATTGACCATGATTTCTGTAATGGTATCAACAGAAAGCAGATATTCCAGAGGTCCTAAACCGATAGCTTCATGAAGCAGTTCCTGTTCAAGAGTTTCTTTTTTGATATTTGCAGGAAGCTGAATATTCAGTTGTGCGACGATTTCTTTGATCGTTTCCCGTGCTTTCTGTTCCAAACTTGCTTCAGATGCACCGGCAACGGCGAGTTTTTTGAGATTCAGACGTTTCAGCAGTTCGACATGTGCATGTTTTTTGATTTCCTGAATGAGAGGACGTGCAGAGTCGGGAATTCCGGAAATGGTAAGCAGCGGAATTTTTTCCTTGCCGAATTCGTCAAGATTTGTATCTTTGAGATTATTCTGAGCTGATTTTTCAGGTGCGGAATGTGATGGAGATGCAGGGGCGGATTTAACTGCCGGAGATGGCGGCTGCGCACTTGTTGCATTGCCGATGAGTTTGATTATGATACTGCCGAGCTGAACTTCTCCGTTGACCGGAACGGCAACGATATTGTTTGGAGTAAGGGCGACGCCATTAAGCAGCGTGCCGTTTGCACTGTTTAAATCCTGAATAAAAAGAGAAGACCCTTTGACCCGCATTTCAAGATGTTTCCGGGATACGCCGGGGTATTTGAGCGGCAGTTGGCAGTCTGTTCTGCTGCTGCCGGCATAATACAAACCCTCCTGCAATTTTGCTTTCAGAATGGATTTATCAGGTTGAATGATATGAAGTTCTATCATAAACTGAATCCTTTTTGATTGCGTTCTCTTATTTTGTTGTAGCGGGGAAGTTCTTTTTCAAGTTTTCTGAAATCTATACTTGGAGTATCTGAAAGTATTTCTGTCTCGCTGTAATTTCTCAAGCTGAGGCTCAAACGTCCCTTTTGGCTGGCAAAAACAACCATTTCAACTTCGTGAGGCAGCAGCATCAAAGTCACTGTGTTGTAAGTTGCACGGTTGTTGCCCTGCGGGTCGGCTGCATAAACTCCGTAACGGCGCCCGACGGCAAGAACTTTTACATTCTGGAGAATTGTCATGGTCACAGTATCGAGTGCGCTGTCGCCTTTGAGGTCGGGGAAGCGGAAAGTTCCGATAACGTCAACATTGTCCTGCGGTTGAATAAGATTGGTAACTGAACTTGTTGCATCTACAGGAATAGATACTGCACGGTATCCTTTGCGGACATGGGTTGTGAAACCCTGACGTTGTGTGACAAGTTTCAAATCTGTATCCTGCAGGATCTGACCTTTTCGCATGGATGCTTCAAGGTGACGGCCGACTACATTGATCGCTTGAGACCATGGTATTTCTCTGGAAGTCACGCCGCTGTCACGCATGCGTTTTATTTCTTTGCGGGCAATATCGGTCATGAGAATTTCCTCGTTTGCGGCTTTATCCCGTTTCAGCTGAATGACATAAATCGTTTCAGCCTCACCCATTATCTTCTTTTTTTCCGCATTCAACTGTGCATAACTCAGAATAAAGGCGAGAAAACCGAAAAAAACAGCCAGAACCAACAGCATTTTCTGTTTCATAAAATATTGCTCCTTGTATATTATATATGTATTGAAAATTACAGAATTCAATCTTCCGGTAATTTAATACACAAAATTTATTTTTTCAAGATGTTTTGCAAAACTTTTGAAAGAAATTCATAAAAATCTTTCAATGTCGCAAGTTCAAAACGTTCTGATGGCGAATGCGGATTATGGATCGTCGGTCCGAAAGAAACGATCGGGATATTTTCTGTTTTGCTCTGGAAGTATCCGCATTCAAGTCCGGCGTGGATATATTTTATTTCGCATTCACGGTCGAAAAGTTCACGGAAGGTATCAGAAAGCATATTGAGAAAATCTGCAGAAGTTGTACTTTCCCAGACAGGACATCCTTCTGTAATAATATTTTCCCCGCCGATTTTTGCATAATGTTCCGCCATTGTCCGGGTGAGGTTTGCACGGTCAATATTGGAGATACTGCGTATTGAGATCAGCAGGTCGAGAGAATTTGTATCTCCGCGGAGCGTGGCAAAATTATTTGAAGTTGCCACGCAGCCGCGGCATTCGTTCTCTGCGACGACTCCGTAACGGGTGCTTTTGAGAAAAAGAGCGGTATGACCGAAATTTTCGATACAGTATTCCGGCGGACGGTCAAGCAATTCCACTTCAATGGCAAAATCATCGAATGTATCAAATTCTTTTCTTATCTTCAAACTGTATTCTTCTGCAAATTTTTTGAAACGTTCAAAATCGCTTACCGCTCCGGTAAATTCTGCAGAACGGGGAATTGCATTGGGAAGAGTCCCGCCTTTGATGGTCGAAACTTTGGCACAACTCTCACTGATGAAATCCAACATTATCAAAATCGCATTGCCGCGGTTCAGGTGAATGTCGACTCCGGAATGGCCGCCTTTCAATCCTTTGCAGCTGACTTTGACACCGAAGCGGCAGTTTGCCGGAAGTGGCTGCTGCTGCATCGGGATCTTTGATTCAAGCCGCATGCCGCCTGCACAACCGATAATTATATCGCCCCAGGTTTCAGAGTCAAGATTGATGATTGCTTTACATTCCAGAAAAGCCTGATCAATATTTTTTGCCCCGTGCATGCCGGATTCTTCATCGACGGTGAATATTGCACAGAGCGGAATATCTTTCAAATCTTCGTCGATCATTGCTGTAAGTGCAGTTGCCATACCGATGCCATTGTCTGCACCGAGAGTTGTTTTCTGATTTTTTGACTGCAAAATACCATTCACTGTTTCAATTTCTATCGGCTGCACAGTGAAATCAAAATCAGGATCGGTACTTTGAGGAACCATATCCATGTGAGCTTGCAGGGCGATTGCTTGAGAATATATGGAATTTTTGCGGTCGAGCCGTACATTTCCTGCGGCATCTTCACGATATTCGAGACCGTGGATCATAGCGGTATGCTCGATATGTTTCCGGATTTGCTCACAATGAAATGAGGGATGGGGAATTTTGCATATATCCGCAAAAAATTCATAAATGCGGCGTACTGATTGTTCTTGATTATTCATTTGTATTTTTCCTTAAAAGTATTATTGCACTGCGTGAAGGCAGATAGATTGAAAGTTCGTGATTTATACAATTTTCAATTTTCCGTTCAACAGCATGAAATGTCTGCGGCATTTTTACATTGTCAAAGCCTCCGAATTCAGAACTGTCACTGGAAAATATCAATTCATATTCACCGCAAAGCACATTGAATTTCAAATCCGTAAAAGATTGAGTCGGATTGAAATTGAAAAAGAACCACAAA